>JBAXGQ010000042.1:0-13099 GCA_037139315.1 Burkholderiaceae bacterium | reverse complement strand
TGAAGTAGGATTGGGTCGGCGGTAAAAAGTTCCCACCATTGGGCTTAAGACTTCGAAAAGACCCGCTTGACTCCTTGGCTTAATCGCTACCGCAGCTTGAGGAGTTGTGGTTTGAGCTGCTACGACTAGATTTACGCTGGAGCTCACTTCAGGAGAGCGCTTATTTCCAACTTCGATTTCTATTTCAAATTCTGGTGTTTTATAAGAAAAGATATTGAAATGACCAGCATCTTTAATAAGACCAATCACTTCTTTCACTTGTTGCATTGAAATTGTGGCAACAGGCACAGTGGCTTTCTTAGCCTTGACTATGGGGTTTTTCTTCAGCGGGGAAGTAGGCTTAATCTTCGTCTTAGGCTTTTTCTTAAGCTTCGGCTTTAGTTTGGCGCTAGCCTTAGTAAGGGGTGATTTTTTAATTGCCATGACAATAGTTTTTGATTGATCTTTTCTCTAATGGAATATAAAGTATCACTAGATGAAATGATTTAAGGGTAAATACCTAAAAACCCCCGAATAAACCAGGTAAACGATAGCAATGCATAAATTAAGTGCAGTCTCAACAAAAACTTCAGGCAGTCTGGCTTCAGTAACGATTCTGGAAAGCAGTAAATCGAGCATGGCGGAAAAGGTCTTGCTTATTTTGGAGGTCATTGCTAACTCTGAATTTCCCCTCACACTAGAAAATATCTCTTCCAGCATTGGCTTAGCCAAACCGACTGCCTTCCGCCTATTAAATACGCTAGTAGCGCAAGGTTTTGTTGAGCGCGACCCAAATGGACGTCGCTACCAGCCAAGTGCAAAATTTCGTCTCATGGGCCTCAGCCTGCTCTCCACTGACTCCATTCGTTCGCAACGGGTTGCGGTCATGAAGCGTTTAGTAGAAGCCGTTGGAGAAACTTGTAACTTTAATATTTTGGACGGCAATGAAGTCCTTTACCTTGATCGCATTGAAACGAGTGCACCGATTCGCTTGCATATCGACTCGGGCATGCACGTGCCAATGCATTGCACCGCTAGTGGCAAATTATTTTTATCTTTCATGAGCGATGACCAAATTAAACGGATTGTGGGAGCAGAGCCCCTACAAAGCTACACCACTAAAACCATGATCCATTACAGTGAATTAATGGCAGAAATCAATAAAATTCGCGTTCGCGGCTATGCCTTAGATAACTGCGAATATTTAGAAGGGTCAATTTGTGTAGCTGTTCCCGTGCGCGAGAGTAAAAATAAAGTTTTTGCTGCCCTCGCCGCCCATGGACCAACACCCCGCTTTACCTTAAAACTCGCCGAGCAATCAGTAGCGATTTTACAAGCCGCAGCCGCGGAATTAGAAGATAGCCTCACCCAATAAACAGTCTCAAGCCAATTTTTCGGAGCTTACATGAATCAACCCGTCATTATTACCGTTGCTATTACTGGTGCAGTACCACGCAAAAAAGATTGCGCAGGTTTACCTGTTACACCACCTGAGCAAATCGAAGAAACGCAGAAAGCCTATGAGGCTGGAGCATCTTTAGTGCATATTCATGTACGCAATCCCGATGAAAGCCCGAGCTCTAACCCAGACCTATATGCCGCAGTACAAGAGGGTGTAAAAAAATATTGTCCCGAGATGATCGTACAATTTTCTACCGGCGGGCGCGGTCGCGATCAAGCTGCGCGGGGTGCGATGCTCTTTCACCGACCTGATATGGCTTCCTTAGCAACCGGCTCAACGAACTTTCCAGTAGGTATTTATGAAAACCCCACTGATTTTGTTGAAGGGCTGGCGAGTGAGATGTTGAAATACGAAATAAAACCTGAAATTGAAATATTTGATTTAGCGATGCTCTATAACGCCGCTAATTTAGTAAAAAAAGGTCTACTTCACTCACCGCCCCATGTGCAATTTGTCATGGGAGTTCCAAATGCAATGCCAGTACGGCGCTCTATTTTAGAATTTTTAATTAAAGAGCTAAAAGACGTGATGCCCACCGCTACCTGGACAGCGGCAGGTATTGGTAAACACCAATTAACCGTGAATGAATGGGCCCTAGAGCTGGGTGGTCATGTACGCACAGGCTTAGAAGACAATCTACGCTACGATGAAACACGGGTTGCTAAAGATAATGCGGAACTTGTTGCGCGAGTGGCAAAAATGGCGCGCGATCGTGGTCGTCCTGTAGCAAGCGGCAAACAAGCGCGTGAAATATTAGGCTTAAGGCCAATCGCAGTATGAGCGAGGCTACTTCCTTAGCAAACCAACCGTTTGATTACATCATCATTGGTGCTGGATCTGCGGGTTGTGTTCTAGCGAATCGCCTCTCTGCTAATCCGCAGAATCGCGTCTGCTTACTTGAAGCCGGACCAGAAGATAGCTTACCTTGGATTCATTTGCCGATTGGTTATGGCAAGACCATGTGGGACGCTAGGGTTAATTGGAAATTAAATACTGCGCCTGAGCCGGGCATGAATAACCGGGAGATTTATTGGCCAAGAGGGAAATGCCTTGGTGGTTCGAGTTCAATTAATGGCTTAATTTTTATTCGTGGGCAAAAGGAAGATTACGACCAATGGCGTGACTTAGGTAATGTTGGTTGGGGTTGGGATGATGTGCTGCCTTACTTTAAAAAAGCGGAGGGAAATGATCGCTTAGGCGAACCACTGCACTCACAACAAGGGCCTCTGAAGGCATCGTCAATTCCCAAAAAACATCCCCTCGTAGAAGCGTTTAAGTTGGCTGCTAACACCCTCGGAGTTCCTACTACCGATGACTTTAACAATCTCACCCAAGAAGGCGTTGGCTACTACCAGCTATCAACCCATAAGGGTTTGCGCTGTAGTACAGCTGTTGCTTATTTGCGCCCTGCTCGTAAGCGCCAGAATCTTACAGTACTCACCAATAGCCAAGCCACACGGATTTTATTTACAGATCGTAAAGCCAGTGGCGTAGAACTTTTTCACCAAGGCAAAAAAATCACGCTACAAGCGAATAAAGAAGTGCTCTTATGCGCAGGCGCAATTCAAAGCCCGCAACTCTTACAGCTTTCGGGAATTGGTCCAGCCAAGCTTTTGCAAGATTTTAATATCCCGCTAATTCAAGATTTACCAGGTGTGGGTGAAAATCTGCAAGATCATTTGCAGTACCGTTTAATTTATGAGTTGAATCAACCCATCTCGACCAATGATCAGCTGCGCTCTATCTTTGGTAAAGTCAAAATGGGCTTAGATTGGTTGCTATTTCGTGGCGGCCCGCTGTCGATTGGTATTAACCAAGGCGGCCTATTTACTAAAGTCATGCCCACTTCAACTAGGCCTGATATTCAATTTCACTTAGGCACCCTCTCTGCAGATATGGCTGGAGGCCAAGTTCACCCCTTCTCCGGATTTACGATGTCAGTCTGTCAATTACGCCCTGAATCTCGTGGCTATGTCCGAATTCAATCGGCTGACCCACTTGTTCCACCGCGCATTGTTGCTAACTATTTAGACACCCAATATGATCGCGATATCAGTATTGCGGCAATTAAATTTGCCCGTAGTCTTACGCAAACGCAGCCGCTCAGTAACTTAATTGCGCGTGAAGTGAAACCGAACAATCCGCAAAGTAATGAAGCTATTTTGGCATTTTGTCGTGAAACTGGCGCGACTATTTTCCATCCCTCTGGAACCTGCAAAATGGGGACAGCTGATGATTCGATGGCGGTAGTCGATGCCGATCTGCGTGTTCGCGGCGTTACGGGTTTACGGGTCATTGATTGTTCTGTCATGCCCAGGCTGGTATCGGGCAATACCAACTGGCCCGTAGTCATGATTGCGGAAAAAGCGGCTGATATAATTAATTATCAATCGCTAATTTAAAATCATACATGCCCAGGCTGCCCTTTTCACGCTGGTTACCAGAATACAAAACCCCTGGCACTATACGCGCTGATTTATTAGCTGGTCTCACTGGTGCAGTAGTCGTTTTGCCCCAAGGCATTGCTTTTGCCATGCTGGCTGGTATGCCACCGCAATACGGACTTTATGCAGCGATGGTACCTTGCTTAATTGCCGCCCTATTTGGCTCAAGCCGCCTGATGGTTACCGGTCCAGCAAACGCCATATCTTTGACAACGATGGCATTAATTGCGCCTCTCGCAACCCCAGAATCAGCGGAATATGTTGGCTTAGTGCTCACGCTAAGCTTTTTAATTGGTCTGATTCAAATTACTTTAGGCTTTAGCGGTGTGGGTAAGTGGGTCCAAAAAGTACCGCACTCAGTAATTGTTGGCTTTACGGTAGGCGCTGCTATTTTGATTATGAATAGTCAAATCGGTACGGTTACCGGCTTTGCCATCCCGCGGGGCATCAGTCCCCATGAAACCGTGCATGAACTATATATGGCCCTCATGCAAAATTCATGGCATCCAGAAGTAATGGGTTTAGTAATTGCGACAATTTTAATTATTGTGATCTGGCGCCCCCTAAATCGCTGGTTCCCGGGAATGCTTGTGGCTGTGATTATCGGCAGTCTTATTGCCCTCTATATCGAAAGCCTTTACCCCGAACTCACGCCCTTTAAGCGTGTCAGTAGTATTCCGGGGCCTATTCCCGCCTTCTCCTTGCCGCATCTCGATATGAATACGCTGAACCAATTATTTGGTGCAACTTTAATCATGGCCCTATTGGCGTCAACCGAAGCCATGGCCATTGCCCGAGCGATGGCCATCAAAACAAAAGATACATTTAATGCCAATCAAGAATTTATTGGTCAAGGTTTAGCCAATATCGCCGGTTCATTTTTTTCAGCCTATCCATCAAGTGGCTCATTTAATCGTACTGGTGTAAATTTATCTGCTGGCGCGAAAACACCCTTATCCGCTATTAGTGCGGCATTGTTTTTAGTGATTATTTTGACTTTTGTTGGCCCGCTTGCTAAATATCTACCTTACCCAGTTATTGGTGCCTTACTGTTAGTCGTTGCTTGGAATCTCATCGACCCTAAAGAGATTCGCAATGAATTTCATCATGGGATAAAAGAATGGCTACCAATGGTAATCACCTTTATTGGAACCGTTACGATCTCTTTGGAATGGGCGATTCTAGCGGGTATTTTTGCTTCTATTCTCTGCCACCATTTATATAAAGCCAAAAAGTCGCATTAAGTAGAGGTAGTTACGCCCGGTAGATCTAATAACTTTAAGCGCTGAATTTTTCCTGAAGCGCCGCGCGGTAATTCATCAACAAAGAGAATAATCTTGGGGGTCCGCAGTTTACCTAAGTTCTCCACGCAAAAATTGCGTATCTCCGCCTCAGTACAATTAGCATCCGGTCGCAAAACGATACAAGCCAAAATTTCTTGGCCATAGTTCACATCAGGTATTCCTACAGCAGCTGCGTCAAGGACGGCGGGATGTTTTAATAAGGCTTCATCAATTTCACGTGGAGCAATATTTTCACCGCCCTTAATAATTAATTCCTTCAAGCGACCCGTAATGAAATAAAAACCATCATCATCACGCAAACCTAAGTCGCCTGTTTTAAGCCAGCCATCACTGGCAAAAGCTTTGAGGGTTTCAGCTTCGCCATGGTAATACGCTTGCATTACATTTGCGCCGCGTAAGCAAACTTCACCAATTTGGTTGTTAGCCAATTCAATGCCATTGGGATCGACGACTTTGGCCTCAACGCCACAAGGCAAACCAGGGCTGCCATAGCGACGCTCTGCATCTTGTGGATTACAAAATACCATTGAAGCTGATTCAGTCATCCCCATTCCTTCAATTACCGGAATTCCAAAGAGATTTTCGAACTCATGATGGTGTTCAGGTGGCAATGGCGCAGAGGCTGAACGACCAAAACGGATTTGCTTTAATTGCGCTGGCAAATTAGGGTCTACGCCATTTGCTTTGGCAGCATTAATTAAATAAGCAATGATGGTTGGCACCATATTAATCCAGGTACACCGATATTTGATGGCGACCTGCCACCAATTACTAACCGAAAAATGATGGGGGGCAACAATTGCACCTCCAGAAAAAAAGGGAGAAATCGTCGCAATCACTTGCCCATTAATGTGATAAATCGGTAATGAACTCAAGACGGTATCGGCTGGACTAAGGCTATGCCACTGACTTACGGTCTTGGCAGCATAGAGAACATTTGCGTGGCTTAGAAGCACACCCTTAGGGGTACCAGTTGTACCGGAGGTATACATTAATAAAGCGGGGTCAAGAGCCCTGAGTTGAGGCAAAGTACCTGCCACAGAGTTCATAAAGGGGCCCTGTGCCGCATCAGGATCAAGCTCAACGAGTTTAAATTTAGCTTGAATTTTTTTTAAGGCATTCAATAAATGAATTTTATTGTCAGGTGCATAAAATAATATTTCAATATCACTATGCTCAAAAACCCAAGCCAGCTGATCAACTGGGGCTAATAAGTTCATTGGTACCACGACTCGACCTGTCGCCATCGTCGCCAAAAAAACGCTCGCTGTTTGTCGGCCGTTATGCATAAATAAACCCACATGTCCCCGAGCACTTACCCCCTGCTCATCAAACCAGGTAGAGAGATGTTTGGCTTCTTGGGCTAACTCGCCATAGGTAAGCACAGCCTCAGTTTCGGGAGCATATAAAAAGGGGTGCTCCGCTTGCTGTTGATGCCAGTACGTCATTACGTCACCAATAGTCAAACACGAGCTTGGCGGTAAGGTTGAAATCATTTAAATTGAGAAGAAAGCGTAATTATTAACGCGAAAATTGACTGAAATAATTTTTCAGCAAAGCGTCAACTGTCGGCACAATTTCAGGTATCGGCCGAACCACGCGAGAAATATTGAGGTAATGTCGATAATTCATATTATCTGAAAAATTATTACGTCCCCAAGTGCCGCAGCCCATTGACAAAGAGAAAGGCAGGCCATTATCAAAACTACCACCAGTAGCAATAGCGTGGGCTTGATTGACAATAACTCGAGCAACGGGCAATTCATTTGCTAACTCAGCAGCACGTTGTTCCATGATTGGACCTTGTAATTGAGTATGCAAACCAACCGAGTGACCAGAGCCTTGATACGCATACACTTTAGCGATCGTATCTTTGGCGGCGGCAAAATCGGCAACCTGCCAAACCGTTAATACGGGACTTAATTTTTCTCCAGAGAATGGCGCATTCGCTCCAGACCCTTCTTCTTCTACCATTAAAAAGCGTGCCGTCTTCGCGAGCGGGTTTTTTAGTCCTGCTCGCTCGGCAATAAATGCTGCAGTTTGGGCAGTAAGTGTCGAGGTTAATTTACCGTCATGAAACATCACTGCTTGCAAACGCAGTTTATCTTCGGCATCTAATAAGACGCCACCTGCCTGCTCTAAAGCCTGAATGGCTTTAGCGTATACGGGCGCGCAAATCACCACACCGTTTTCACTCGAGCAACTCGTAGCATTATCAAATGTTTTCGACTGGGCAATTTGCTTAGCAGATTCAGTTAAATCCGCTAATTCATCAATGATGACTACAACATTACCAGCACCAACACCAAATGCAGGGGTTCCTGAGGCATAAGCTGCTCGAATATTCGCCTGCGAACCCGTTGCTACTACCAAATCAGCCAAGCGCATTAACTCTTGCGTGGCATCTTTCGTGATTGGACTAGGTAAAACTTGTACTAAATCACGCGGTGCTTTAACCAAATCGAGCTGTTGATGCACAAATTCTAATAAACGTGCGCAAGTCGTTTGTCCTTTTGGCGACGGCGCAACAATAATCGCATTACGGCACTTTAAGGCATTGAGAATTTTATTAATCGGCGTAGCGCCAGGGTTAGTCGAGGGCGTTATCGCCGCTACTACCCCTACGGGCCTGGCATATTCAGCCAATCCTGTAGCGGCGTTTTCCGCAATCAAACCAACGGTTTTGGCATGCTGAAGGTCGCGGACTAAGCCTAAGGTTTTACGATAATTTTTCTTAAATTTATCGGCTACATTGCCAAGCCCCGTATCGTGCACTGCCAATTCAGCCAAGGCTTGATTGCGCTTGGGCTCCAAAATAGCCCAGGCTACAGCTTCGACAACTAAATCGACTTCACTTTGAGTATATTTTTCAAACGATTTTTGTGCGACTCGGGCGCGCGCAATTAAATTTTCTACTGGTGACATTATTCCGCCTTAATACTCGACTCTCTAGTTACCTTACTCCATTTAGCCAATTCAGCTTTTACGATCGCACCTAATTGAGCTGGCGTGCTGCCTACCGCCTCTGCGCCCTGGGCGATGAGTTTTTCCTTAGTACTGGGTTGTGCTAAGACCTTAACTACTGCGTTATATAGTGCATCAACAATTGCTTGAGGTGTGCCTACTGGGACGAACATGGCATACCAAGAATCCACTTCAAAATCTTTGAAACCAGACTCTGCCATGGTGGGTACGTCCGGAAATATCACTGAGCGCTTAGTAGTCGATACGGCTAAAGCGCGCAATTTTCCGGCCTTAATATATTGGGTTGCGGCTGGTATTGAAACCCACAATAACGGTACTTGTCCTGCCATCACATCAGTAACCGCTGGGCCACCACCGCGATAAGGGATATGTGTCATTTTGACATTCGCTGCTGTTGCCACCATCGCGCCAGCAAGATGCCCTGGTGAGCCATTACCAACTGAAGCAAATGCAATGGTGTCAGGTTTAAGGCGTGCTAACTCAATAGCTTCTTTAACCGTCTTCGCCGGAAAATCAGGATTAGCAACTAAAATTTGCGGCAATGAAGCAACTAAAGAAACAGGTAAAAAATCTTTTTCGGTATTAAAAGCAAGTTTGGGATATATCGCCGGGTTAATCGTATGTGAAGATAAAGTAAACAATACGGTATAGCCATCCGCTGGCGATTTAGCAACTGCGTCAGTACCAATCGACCCTCCTGCACCGCCACGATTATCAATAATAATTTGCTGACCCAAAGCTTGACTCATCGGCTCTTGCACAATCCGCGCAATGACATCAGTACCGCCACCAGGTGGATAAGGGACGACAAATTTAATGGGCTTATTCGGCCATGCCTGTGCCAAAGCGCCCGTGGAAAACATCAACCCGTAAGCAGAAAAAATTAAGGTGACAAGCAGCTTTATAACAATGGATTTTGACATCTTGATTCCTTTATCTTCGTATACCCATTTTTTTATCATAGATTAGGTAGTTTTAGGTCCTACAGACCAATGCCTATAGAATAACTAATCTTACTCAACGGAACAAGTTGTTTCGTATAAGTGCAAATACTAGTATTTTATTGATAAATTACCGAGACGTTCTATTAAAATGAACAAATTCACCCATTTCATGAGATTACCTAGGCATGCTTGACTCATCCCTAACTGACTTAGTCGAGGGCATCAAAAAAGATCCCGCCAATGAAAATTCATCGATGCTAAAAGGCGTGGTCATTTTAGAGGCTCTAGCTACCCTTTCTCAGCCAGCTACCTTGGCCCAACTGATGCAAATTACGGCCATGCCAAAAGCATCGCTGCACCGCACTTTAGCGATCTTTGAAGAGGCTGGCTTAGTGTCTCGTGAACCTGGCGGCAAAACGTATGCCCCCGGCGAACGCCTTTCTAAATTAGCAATTGCCACGATTACGCACGATAGTGTTGCTGCCATTCGCCACAGCGTACTCAGAAAATTAGTTGCTGAGGTTGGGGAAACTTGTAACCTCGCAGTGTTGCGTCGAGGCGAGTTATTTTATTTAGACCGCGTTGAAGCAGATTGGCCGCTGCGTTTACATTTGCCACCCGGAACGGTGCTACCTCCGCATTGCAGTGCAAGCGGAAAATTACTTCTGGCTTTTAAGGTTGCCGATGAGCGCCGTCAACTATTACAAAATTTACCGCTTCTGCCCTTTACGCATCGTACGATTACCGATCGTATGCTCCTCGAATCTGAACTAGAGCGAATTGTGACTACCGGCTATGCTGTTGATAATGAAGAGTATGTGATCGGCGTATCTTGTGTTGCTGTACCGGTTTACGATAGTAACCAAGATGTTGTAGCTGCGATTGCAATTCATGCGGCTACTGCGAGGCTGCCTCTGAATCAAGCAATGGAGTACATTCCGCAACTGCAAGAGGCAGCTCAACGCGTCTCACAAACCCTGAGCTAATGAGTCACCCTACTTATCCGCGCTTGCAGCAACTCATTGCTTCTGCTAAAGGCCATTTATCGCTGGGGATTGTTTATCCCTTAAGTCTGCCAGCCCTTGAAACGGTCCGCGAGCTACTAACGCATCAATTATGTGTACCCACTTTACTTGGCCCCGCACAGCGTATTACTCAAATGGCTAAAGAGGCTGGTTTAGATTTAACCCATATCCGCTTAATCGATACTCCTGATGACCCAGTCGCAGCTGCAAAAATTGCAGTACAAATGGTCAAACAAGGTGAATTTGCTGCCTTGATGAAAGGCTCCCAACATACTGAAGACTTAATGGGTCCCATCGTTGAGCGTGGTGGCTTACGAACTGAACGCCGCACTAGCCATCTTTTTCTTTTTGAGTTGGCTAGCTACCCTAAATTGCTGGGTATCAGTGATTGTGTCGTCAATATCGCGCCGAATGCAGCGCAAAAGCAGCAAATCTTACTCAGCAGTCTTGAGGCGCTCGACCGTTTGGGAATTCATCAGGCCAAAGTGGCAATCATTGCAGCCACTGAAGTCATCAACCCCGGTATGCCAGCAACCGTCGATGCAAAAACCATTGTCGATGCCCATCAAATTAAACCGATTTATCCTGGTGCAGTCATTGAAGGTCCACTTGGCTTTGATAATGCGCTCTCCGCCCTTTCCGCTAAAACCAAAGGTATTCAATCCATCGTGGCGGGTGAACCCGATCTATTGTTAGTGCCGGATTTACAAGTAGGCAATATTTTATATAAAGCCCTAATTTATATGGCTGGGGCTGAATGCGCCGGCGTTATTCTAGGCGCACAAGTGCCCATTATTTTGACCTCACGGGCCGACTCTGTTTTTTCTCGAGTCGCTTCAACTGCGCTCGCGCTCCGCTTAGCTGCGCAGCCATAAAAAAAATCGCCCGCAGGCGATTTTTCTTTTTCCACATCAAGACTTCATTGTTTGCAGTTTGTCATACAACGCACGGCATTGGTATCGGGTCGATCATCAACTATAAAACCATCGCGATTAGGCATCTTTACTGCCGCGAGAGTCTTGCTATTCATTTCATCCGTTTTACCAACTAAGCCATTTAAATTCAAAATATAAGCCGAAACTGCATAAACTTCATCATTGGTTAAAGATTGAGGCTTATCCATTGGCATCGAACGACGCACATAATCAAATAAGATTGGTGCATAAGGGTACATGCTTCCAGGCGTAAGCACCCGGGCATTGGTGGTAAACGACCCTATGCCGCCCACCATCGTGCCAAAAACCGGGCCACCTTTCGCATCAGGTCCATGGCAATAAGCACACTTAGCTGCATACACTTTCTCGCCAGCTACAGCAGTACCTTGTCCGGCAGGTAAACCTAGGCCGTCTTGGGTACGAATGTCAATATTCCAAGCTTTCAGATCTTGCTCAGAAATTGGCTTGCCAAATGCAGCACCAGAGGTATTTTTAGGTGCCGTATTTTGCGAAGTAGTACAAGCTCCCAATAAGGTTAAGCCTGCTGCAATTATTATTATTTTTTTAACCAATACCATTTGTCACCTCCCCATTTGCGCTGACATTCCATGGGAAAATGCCATTGTGATGTTGTACAAAGCCTGTAATAGCGCGTACCTTTTTAATATCGTCTACAGTCGGCTGCACATAACCGGTGCTATCAACTGCACGGCTAGCAATCACTGCGGGTCCACCTTGCCAATTCCAGTTGAAGTTAAACCGCGTTAGACATTTATTGAGCACAGGGCCTTCTAGCTTAGCTTGCTGCCAATTTTTTCCACCATCAACCGATACATCAACAGCATCAATCTTGCCATTGCCAGACCAAGCAAACCCAGTAATTTCGTTATATCCCGGCTTAATCTTCATATTGCCCGATGGATTAGTGATGACTGATTTAGCTTCCATTTCAAAACTAAACTTACGCCATTTGCCATCAGGCATTGGATCGGAATAACGAGCGGTTTCGCCACGAACATGCCAAGGTTCTGTGCCTGCTTTGATGCGGCGCAACCATTTAATGCTCACGTTGCCTTCCCAACCAGGAATAAACAAACGCAGGGGGAAGCCATTTTCACTTCTGAGCATCTCACCATTCATCGCATAAGCCAACATTGCCTCATCCAAAATACGATTTAGAGGCAAACTCCGTAAATGGCCAGAAGCATCTGCTCCCTCAGCCACTATCCACGTCGCTTTTGGATCAATACCAGCTTCATCGAGCACCCATGAAAGTGGCACCCCTGTCCACTGCGCACAAGAAAGCAAACCATGAGTTTGTTGCACCGTTTTCGATGCGGGCTTAAGCCAATCGGTTAAGCCATTTCCAGAGCACTCCATAAAATGAAAACGAGTCACTGTGGGATAACGCATTAAATCGGACATCGTTAATACCAGGGGCTTACTAACCATTCCGTGTACCACTAATTTATGGGTATCCGGATTAATATCTGGCACCCCATTATGATGGCGCTCAAAAAATAATCCATTTGGGGTCACGATGCCTGGCGTAGATTGGATCGGTGTCATGCTCCAATCAGAGAATTGCTGTCTATTCACTAAGACATCAGAGCGGCGACGAATCACATTCGCTTCATACTTCGATGGCATACCGTAAGCGGCAACTAAGGGTGCGCCCATCACTTGATTGGAGGCAGGAATCGGCAACGGATCTGCCATTGCTGCTGTGCTAGCTATTCCTAGGGTGCCTGCTCCACCAGCCAGGGCTACCGATTGACGCAGAAATGACCGGCGTGAATATTCCTTAGACAGCGAGCTTGAGGCTTGAATTTCATTTTGTGAAGCCGCCACTATGGCTTGCATCTTTTTCGATTCTTTCAATCTACGCTCCTCTTTAATTTTATATAAATACGCATTTTTGTATTGATTAGCATAGTCCGATTAAGTCTATTTATACATAGATAAATCCCTTAAGTATTTACCCTTATCTATCAATTGATAAAGAAATGGGGAGATTAGCT
>JBAXGQ010000041.1:0-13114 GCA_037139315.1 Burkholderiaceae bacterium | reverse complement strand
CCAGGCCGCAAAGTCATGACCATGCTGTGATAGTCGCCTGGATTGCCAATGCCATAAATTGCCGAGACCGTCGCCACAATAATGACATCACGTCTTTCTAATAAACTTTTGGTTGCCGACAAACGCATCTGCTCAATATGCTCATTAATTGAAGAATCTTTTTCAATAAATAAATCACGCTGGGGAACATAGGCTTCGGGCTGGTAGTAATCGTAATAGCTCACAAAGTATTCCACCGCATTGCGGGGGAAAAATTCGCGGAATTCGCTATAGAGTTGTGCAGCTAAGGTTTTATTGGGTGCAAACACAATGGCTGGGCGCCCCATTCGGGCAATGACATTGGCCATCGTATAAGTTTTACCCGAACCAGTTACACCCAATAAGGTTTGAAATGACAATCCATCCTCGATGCCGCTTACCAGTGCCTCAATTGCTTGAGGCTGGTCGCCGGCAGGCGGAAAAGGCTGATACAACTGATAGGGAGAATTAGGAAAAGTAACAAACTTGGCAGGATCAAGCTCATGGCTGGCATCGACAAATGCCATGCTTTTACCCTTTTCAGGCAAGTTGGGGCTCTCAGGCTCTAGCTTGGCTAATTTGGGTGATTTAGGTAACTTGGGGGGCATCTCAGCTATCATTTCATCTGTGAAGCGTTGCAGCACAAATTTTGCACAAACGGTGATTTTGCCGTTTTTATTTCAATTTGGGCGAAATGCTTTGAAAAACTGTTTTTACTGTCCCTTACCCTGAGCCCCTAACCCGAAATATAGTTATCCAATGACCCTGTTTTCCTCTGTTGAGTTAGCCCCAAAAGACCCCGTTTTTGGCATCACCGAAGCCTATACGGCCGATAAAAACCCAACTAAAGTCAATTTAGGCGTGGGCGTTTACTACACAGACGAGGGGAAAGTTCCCGTTCTCAAAGCGGTAGTTGAGGCCGAAGCTGCTCATGTGGCCAAGCGCACACCACGCAGTTATATTCCCATTGAAGGGCCCCATGCCTACAACTCCGAAGTGCAAAAACTGCTCTTTGGTGCAGACTCACCGCTCCTTAAAGAAGGTCGCGTGGTCACCGCAGAATGTCTAGGCGGAACTGGTGCCTTACGGGTGGGCGCCGACTTTATTAAGCGTTTAGAACCCAACGTGCCGGCGGCAATTAGTGCACCTACCTGGGAAAATCATCGCGGTATTTTCGAGTCAGCCAATTTTAAAGTGCTGGAGTACACCTACTTTGATAGCAAAACCCGTGGGGTCGATTTTGCTGGCATGGTTCAGTCTCTTGAGTCTTTTCCGCCACGGACTACAGTCGTCTTGCATGCCTGCTGTCACAATCCGACAGGCGCCGATCTCACGCTTGAACAATGGCAACAATTGGTCAGTCTATTTAAAGCCCGTGACCTAATTCCATTTTTAGATATTGCCTATCAGGGCTTTGCAGCGGGCATTGAAGAAGATGGGATAGCTGTGCGATTATTCGCTGACTCAGGCATGTCATTTTTCGTCTCAAGTTCGTTTTCAAAATCCTTTTCCTTATACGGTGAGCGAGTAGGTGCAATCTCGATCGTTACGCAAAGTCGAGATGAATCAGCGCGCGTACTGTCGCAATTAAAGCGGGTGATTCGGACGAATTACTCGAATCCTCCTACCCATGGTGGCGCCGTAGTTGCGGCCATCTTAAGCTCGCCAGAATTAAGAAAAATGTGGGAAGATGAGCTGGCTGAAATGCGTCTGCGCATTAAAACCATGCGTACCCAACTAGTAGCAAAACTAAAGGCGGCTGGAGTAAAACAAGATTTTGATTTCATTCAAGCACAACGAGGTATGTTCTCCTATTCAGGCCTAAGCCCTGAACAAGTGAGGCGTTTACAAGAAGAAGATAGTATTTATGCTTTATCCACTGGTCGTATTTGCGTTGCCGCTCTCAATACCAAAAACATTGATAAAGTAGCGCAAGCCATTGCTAAAGTTTTAACAGCCTAAGCCTTAATATTAGTCGCCAGGAGGCCCTATGCTCTATCAAATGTACGAATTTCAAAAAGCACTTTTACTGCCGATGAGCTCTTGGGCGAAAGCTGCCGCTGACACCTTCATGAATGTCTCAAATCCATTATCCAAAATTCCTGGGTCTGAACGTTTAGCAGCAAGTTATGAATTACTTTATCGGCTGGGTAAAGAATATAAAAAACCCGAATTTGGCATCCGCTCTATTCAGGCTTATGGCAGCGAAGTAGTCATTCATGAAGCAATTAAGGTAAGCAAGCCATTTTGCAACTTAATTCAATTCAAACGCTATTCAGATGATGCGCAAGTAATTAATCAGATGAAGCATGATCCGACGATTTTATTGGTTGCACCGCTATCAGGACATCACTCCACCCTATTACGTGACACCGTAGGTACATTATTACAAGATCACAATGTCTTCATCACCGATTGGATCGATGCTCGCCAAGTGCCCTTGACCGAAGGTGATTTTGGTCTAGATGACTATGTGCATTACATCCAAGACTTTATGCGTGATATTGGTATCGAAAAATTACACGTCATTTCAGTTTGCCAACCCACCGTACCAACCTTAGCAGCTATTGCTTTAATGGCTTCTCAAGGTGAACCATTACCGCTGTCAATGATTATGATGGGCGGACCCATTGATGCACGTAAATCACCTACCGCGGTGAACTCATTAGCTGATAAAAAATCATATGAATGGTTTAAGAGCCATGTCATTTATAAAGTACCTCCACCCAATCCGGGTGTTGGCCGCAGTGTATATCCAGGATTTTTGCAGCACTCTGGATTCATTGCCATGAACCCGCAGAATCATTTGCAATCTCATTGGGATTACTTCCAAAATTTGGTGCGCGGCGATGAATTAGATGCCAAGCAACATATTAAATTCTATGATGAATATAACGCGGTCTTAGATATGGATGCGAAGTATTACTTAGATACGATTAAGACGGTATTTCAAGAATTCGCTTTACCTAATGGCACGTGGGAAGTCGCTGGCAAACTCGTTAAGCCTGAAGATATTAAAACTACCGCCCTCCTCACTATCGAGGGTGAGTTGGATGATATATCTGGCAGCGGCCAAACGCGCGCTGCGCATAAATTGTGTAAAAGTATTCCAACCGAGCAAAAAGACCACTATGAAGTATCGGGGGCTGGCCACTACGGAATTTTTTCAGGCCGTCGCTGGCGCGAAAAGGTATATCCCCGTATTCAAGCTTTTATTCGTTTACAAGAAGATGCCCGTCGTATCACGCGACCACGTGCTAGCAAAGCGCCTGCTAAAGTAACGTAACTTGCCCTACTTAGTCTCGCCATGAATGCAGTGGAGTTGGCAGCGCTTTTAGAAGACGCATTGCCCCAAACACAATGTACTAAATGTAGCTTTCCGAATTGCCGTGGATATGCTGAGGCGATGTCGACAGGTGCTGCACCTCCTAATCAATGTCCTCCAGGCGGTACTGAAGGTATTGCTCGCTTAACACGTATTTTAGAAATCAATCTTCCTCAGGCCCACGTTCCGCAGCTCGAACTAAATCCACTCAATGGTAAAGAGCGTCCACGCGCCGTGGCATTTATCCATCCCGAACAATGTATTGGCTGTACTTTATGTATTCAAGCCTGTCCGGTCGATGCAATTGTTGGTGCGTCAAAACAAATGCATGTAGTACTCACTGAATGGTGCACGGGTTGTGACTTATGTATACCACCGTGCCCCGTCGATTGCATCAGTATGGTTGATGTGACGGGCGAAAGTACGGGTTGGGATGCCTGGTCACAACCGCTTGCTGATTTGGCCCGCAGCCGCTATCACCAAAGAGAAACGCGCTTAGACCGCGAGCAAAAGGATAATCAAGCACGCCTAAGTTTGAAAGCGCAAGCAAAGTTGGCTGAATTAGATTTAAGTCAGGCGCATTCCAGCGCAGAGCTCATTGAGATTGAGCGCAAACGCACCATCATTGCCGCTGCAATCGCCCGTGCTCAGGCGCAAACAAAGGCTGCTGGAAACTCATGATGAACCGAACGCAACGGGAAGCATTTTTCCAGCAATTAAAAAACAATAATCCCCATCCGGAAACTGAGCTTGAATATAGCTCGCCCTTTGAGCTGCTCGTCGCAGTGATGTTGTCCGCACAGGCTACTGATATTTCCGTTAATAAAGGGACGCGCCAATTATTCAAAGTGGCCAATACACCCCAAGCCATAGTAGCCTTAGGTGAGGCCGGAGTTCAGCCTTATATTCAACATATTGGCTTATTTCGCACTAAAGGAAAACACTTGCAAGCTACCTGCCAGCTACTGCTAGATCGGCATACAGGTGAAGTGCCGCGCATACGCGCAGATCTTGAAGCTTTACCTGGGGTGGGTAGAAAAACTGCTAACGTCATTCTCAATACCGCATTTGGCGAACCAACGATTGCCGTTGATACCCATATTTTTCGCGTCTCGAATCGAACGGGCTTAGCTCCTGGCAAAGATGTCCAAACCGTTGAGCAACAATTACTCAAGCGAGTGCCGCAAGAATTTTTACTCGACGCTCACCACTGGCTAATTCTGCATGGCCGCTATATTTGTAAAGCCCGCAATCCTGATTGCGCACATTGTCTAGTAGAGCCACTGTGTCAATTTCCCGGCAAAACTAGTCAAGGAAAAATCCGTGGCGCTCTTTAATCCAAGCCGAGAAGAAGTGCGACGCTTCTTTTGCGAAACCTGGCAAAAACAAACGCTCGGCCAAATCTTGACGCCCTTGGAGATTTTGGCTACGCAATGGATCGCACAACATCCTGAATACCATTCTTTGCTGAGCAATACAGAAGAAGCGCTCCAAAAAGACTACACCCCTGAAGGTGGAATTACTAATCCTTTCTTACACCTCTCCATGCATTTATCGATTAGCGAGCAAATTTCAATCGATCAGCCGCCAGGAATTCGTAATATTCAACAACGCTTAGTGCAAAAATTGGGCTCAGAACATGAAGCTCAACATCAAATCATGGAGTGCCTTGGGCAAGTGATGTGGGAGGCCCAACGCCTTGGTGGAAACCCTGATGCGGAAGCCTATTCTTTGGCCTTACAGCGCCTACTGTAAAAAATAGCCCACCAACCCTAATCTGGCACAACAAATTTCATTAGCTGGCCCGGTGAAAATGTTACTATTTTGGATCGTAGCTCAAGATGGGCACCCTAGAGGAGACTTTAATCATGAAATCGTTGCAATGTTTTTTTAAATTCAGCTTAGCAGCATTACTTATTGCACCATTCGGTTTGGTACAAGCGCAAACCAAATGGGATTTAGCTAGTGCTTACCCTGTGAGTAATTTTCATACCCAAAATTTGCAAGCCTTAGCAGCTGATATTGAAAAAGCGACTAATGGCAAACTAAAAATTGTGGTTCATCCTAACGGCTCACTCTTTCCCGCCAATGGCATCAAGCGTGCAGTCCAGACTGGTCAAGCACAAATGGGAGAAGTACTAGTTTCCTCTTTGGCCAATGAAAATCCGATTTTTGGTGTTGACTCAATTCCATTCTTAGCAACTAGCTATAAAGAAGCGGCGAAACTTTGGGCGCTATCAAAAGAACCCACTGAACAGGCCCTGCAAAAACAAGGCATCAAGGTTTTATATGCTGTTCCTTGGCCACCTCAAGGCCTTTATTCTAAAAACCCCATTACCTCCGGTGCCGACCTAAAGGGACTTAAATGGCGGGCGTATAACCCAGCTACCTCGAAGATCGCTGAGTTAGTAGGAGCTCAGCCGATTACTGTTCAGGTTGCCGATTTAGCCCAAGCATTAGCAACAGGCACCGTCAATGCCATGATGACTTCTGGCGCAACTGGTGTTGATATTAAAGTCTGGGAAAGCTTAAAGTATTACTATGAGGTTGATGCATGGCTGCCAAATAATATCTTGATGGTCAACCAAAAAGATTTTGATTCTTTAGACAAACCCACGCAAGCGATCCTGGTTAAATTAAGTGCAGAAGCACAAAAACGGGGCTGGGAAGTATCTGAAAAGAAGAATAAGAGCGATAAAGAAATCCTAGCTAAAAATGGCATGATCGTTGGCCCACCCTCTCCTGCACTCAAAAATGACTTAGATCGTGTTGGTCGCATTATGGTGGCCGAATGGATTAGAGCCGCAGGCGAAGAAGGACAAAAAATTATTACTGCCTTTAAAAAATAATGTACATAAGCTACCCTAATTGAGTATGACGGAGACAAGACGAACTCGATTAGGTCGCTTACTTGATGTAGTTATTAACGGAGCCGCCATCTTGGCGGCTTTGTGTATTTTGACCGTTGGCGCATTAATGATGGCGATGTCACTATCACGTGAATTTGGTATCAATTTACGTGGCGCCGATGATCTGATCGCCTGGCTCTGTGCAGCCTCAGCCTTTCTCATTTTGGCGCAAACTTTTCAGCATGGCGGCATTGTGCGCGTCGAAATTGTCCTTAACCGCCTTAGCCCTCTGTGGCGTTGGCGTATGGAGTGGATCTCGCTACTCTTCTTATGCGGATTTTGCATATTTGCGCTCAGCGCATTCACTTTATTTACTTATCAAAGTTGGAATTTTGGTGATGTATCACAAGGCCAAATAGTGGTGCCATTGTGGATTCCGCAAATTTTTGTAGCAATCGGTTGTCTCATTTTTACGCTTGCCGTAATTGATGAGTTGATCCGCGTTCTGCGACATCAGAAACCCCGCTATCAACTAATGCAAGAAGAGCGCTTAGCTGCGGGTGATTTTGGAGAAACCTTGTGAGTATCGTCACTATTGCCCTCATCTTACTTGTGCTTATGACGATTTTGCTGATGATGGGCATTTGGATTCCAGCAGGGGTAGCTATTACCGCATGGATTGGTCTAGGGCTTTTTTCCAACAAAGATACCATGATTAATTTGGCCAATGCCTGGTGGAATTCAAGCTCCTCCTATACTCTTGCCGCCCTACCTTTATTTGTGTGGATGGGGGAAATTTTATTTCGTACTAAGCTCTCAGAGCAAATGTTTACTGGCTTAGCGCCCTGGCTTAATTGGCTTCCTGGCAGACTCATGCATGTCAATATTATCGGATGCGGCATTTTTGGCTCAGTCTCGGGTTCATCTGCAGCAACGTGTGCCACGATTGCCAAATCGGCATTACCCGAGTTAACCAAGCGGGGATATGATCCCAAAATTACTTTGGGGTCATTGTCTTGTGCAGGCACACTCGGTATTTTGATTCCGCCTTCAATCATCATGGTGGTCTATGCTGTCGCAGCAGATCAATCGATTATTCGCATCTTTTTGGCGGGCTTTATTCCTGCAGCAATTTTGATGCTCTTATTTTCTGGCTACATTATCGTTTGGGCTTTGCTTAACCCCACTAAAACACCTAAAGCTGAAAAATATTCTTTGCGACAACGCATCCATTCAATCGGCCAGCTTTTACCTTGTACAGCACTAATTATTTTCATTACTTGGGTCATGTTAAAGGGCTACGCAACAGCCACAGAAGCCGCAGCCTACGGGGTCGTTGGCTCATTAATTTTGGCGGCGCTCGGTAAAAGTCTAACCTGGAAAAACTTTTGGGACAGTCTCTTGTCAGCTACCCGCTTAACCGCAATGATTATGTTTGTGTTGGGAGCAACCTCATTTTTATCGATCGTGATGAGTTACACCGGGATTCCACGCGGGCTAGCTGAATGGGTGGCAAGCTTGCATTTAAGCCCTTGGGCGCTGATCGCTGTATTAACTGTCATTTATATTCTATTGGGCACTGCGCTTGATGGCATTTCGATGATTGCCTTGACTACGGTAACGGTATTGCCGATGGTGCAACTGGCTGGCTTTGATTTAGTCTGGTTTGGGATTTTTATTGTGCTTTTAGTTGAAATCGCTGAAGTAACCCCGCCAGTCGGTTTTAATCTATTTGTGCTGCAAAGTATGACGGGCAAAGATAGTAACTATATCGCTAAGGTATCCTTTCCTTTTTTCATGATGATGGTCATTGCGGTAGGCTTAATTACGATTTGGCCTGAATTGGTTACTTGGTTGCCAGACCAAGTAATGCAAAAAGAAATAAAGTAGCGCAATTAGCCGCTAATTTTTTGTTCCTGGATTTAGAAAAATGGTCTCGGTAAATAAAAGCCAAGTTGAGGAAGTTGCGACAACTATTCGCTATTTTGATGTGGGTGATAGCTGTCTTATGCTGGATTGCTCACAAACCAGTGCGCCGATTAAAACGGTGCATGCACTCACCCATATACTTTTTGAAAATCAGCCTGAGTGGGTCCTCGATATTATTCCAGGTATTGAAACCCTACTTATTCGCTATGACTTTAAGCAGCGTACACCCGAAGAGGTACGGACCTTAGCAAAACTCGAAATGGATCATTTGTTACAACATTTTTTACCTACACTGGAGATAGCGTCATCAATAAATAATCAAATACATACCATGCGTATTTGTTATGACGAGCGCGTAGCACCGGATTTAGTCACTAGCGCAGCGCAATGTAAATTATCTACGCGTGAGTTTATTGAGCTTCATAAGCACTCTCACTTTACGGTCGATATTGTTGGTTTTATGCCTGGCTTTGCTTATTGCAGTGGCTTAAATCCGCAACTCAAATTACCCCGCTTGAAGTCCCCACGTGCCGCAGTTCCTGCTGGCTCCGTGGCAATAGCTGGCTTGCAAACAGCAATTTATCCCCAAGCTACCCCGGGCGGCTGGAATTTAATTGGCAAGTGTCCCGATACCTTATTTGATGTCAATCGTAATCCTCCCGGGCTCTTCATGCCTGGTGATCACATCCAGATTAAAGAAATTACTTTTGCTGAGCTGCGGGAAATTGAAGCGGCAGTGACTACTAGCAAACAAAAACTTGCTGCTGTTCAAGGTCATGAGCAAAAGCCATTTGATCTTGAAATAGTCAATGCTGGCACGCTCACCACGATTCAAGATTTTCCTCGATATGGTTTGATGCATTGGGCTGTAAGTCCAGGTGGTACTGCAGACCAAGCTGCCCTGCAGTTGGCCAATGCTTTAGTTGGTAATGCGCTCGATGCCGCTGCACTTGAAATTACCTCAATTGGACCCCGCCTTCTTTTTCATCGCGCAGCCATCATTGCTTGGATTGGTGGAAGCTGTAAAGTAAGAATCAATGGGCAACTGACTCCCGGTAACCGTCCAGTTTGGATTGCGGCGGGCTCAAAGGTCGAATTTGCTGAAATTGAATTGGGCTACCGCCTCATCTTAGCAATTCGTGGCGGTATCGATACACCCACAATTCTCGATCGCAAAGGCTCTTACTTAAGTGCCAATATTGGCCCCAAAAGACTGCAGAAAGGCGGCGGCCTAAAGTTATTGCCGTATTCACAGGGGGAAATTGAACCCGCTCTGCGGGCCTTAGCTAAAAAATCAATTGGTCAGCATTATCCTAAATGGTCAATCCATTCTCCTTATGTAGCAAATAAAAATATTGAAATGATTGATGCTCTGCCAGGTTTGCATTTGCAGCAACTGAGTAAAAAGGAGCAAGCACTATTCTGGCAGACAGTCTGGACTATTTCGCCTCAAAGCAATCGGATGGGCATGCGGCTACAGGGGGACTTTACTTTGAAAACACCTTTTCCTGAAATTGCATCGCAAGGCATGATGCTAGGCACAGTGCAACTACCTGCATCTGGCGAACCCATTATCATGATGGCTGAGCATCAAACGACCGGGGGCTATCCCCGTCTTGCTGAAGTTATTCGTAGTGCGCAAACTAAATTAGCACAGTTAAAGCCTGGGCAGCAGCTTCGCTTAAACCCAGTTTCATTAAATGAAGCAGATGCAATAAACTTACAGGCTGATGAAGAGCTACACACGACGATTACAGCAATTCAAAGCGCGCTTGGAGATAAACCTTGAATAAAAAAATTGATCTGAATAGTGACATGGGTGAAGGCTATGGCGTATGGAATATGGGCCATGACTTAGAATTGCTGAACTATATTAGCTCGACCAATATTGCCTGTGGTTGGCATGCTGGTGATGCCCGGCGAATGCGCAACCTAGTAACGGCAGCAGCCGCAAAAAATGTGCGTATTGGCGCTCATCCCGGACTACCAGACTTAAATGGTTTTGGACGCCGAGAAATGGCGATTACAGCTGAAGATGCCTATGATTTTGTCATGTACCAAACAGGCGCGTTACAGGCATTTGTGCAAGCTGCCGGAGCCAAGTTACATCACGTTAAACCACATGGCGCTTTGTATACGCAAGCAGCTAAAGATCTCGAATTGGCGCGCGGCATTGCTAGAGCTGTGCGTGATCTTGGTGATGACCTCATCTTGTATGGCCTAGCATCAAGTTGTTTTGTGCAAGCAGCCGCAGAATTTAAAGTACCTTTATGGCAAGAGGTCTTTGCTGATCGACGTTATTTGGCGAACGGCTTATTAGTGCCTCGCAGTAATCCTCGCGCGGTACTGACGGATGAAGCAGAAGCGCTGGCACAAGCTACCGCAATGGCCCACCAAGGAACCGTGCAAACGATCGATGGCACGACCATTCAATTGCAAGCAGATACGCTGTGTATTCATGGCGATAATCCCCATGCACTGCTTTTTGCCAAGGCAATCGCCAAACAGCTGCTCACTGAGGGCTAAGTTGCCAATATCAGTGCTAATGTAAATTAGCAATCGTTTCCCGAATGATCTGGGGAAGTTTTAACGCTAATTGTTGGCGATTCAGTAGTTGGGTATTTTTTTCACCCCGTTTACGTTGTGACCAAATCGATTCAGGGAAAAATGGGTCATCCTCGTAACGCGGAATAATATGCCAATGTAAATGAGGCACTTGATTACCCAATGATGCTAAATTGATTTTAGTGGGTTGCATCACATGGCGAATTGCTTCTTCAACTGCAAATACGATTGTCATGAAAATTTCACGCTCAGAATAACTGAGTTCTGTCATCTCCGCGACATGACGATTCCAAATCACGCGACAAGAACCAGGCAAATCAGGGTCTGCCACCTGCACTACGCGGCAATCATCACCACTCCAGATGACAATACCGCCTTCGTCTTCGCACAATACGCAATTAGCCATACCTAAGAATGTAATAGAAAAAGGCGCTCAAGTCACCCTTGTAAGGTTTCTTGAGCGCCATCACAACACCTTTAGGCGCTTTTACGGTATTAGCGCTTACTTTAGGAAGCTAAATTTAGTGGAATTGCTCTTCTTCGGTAGAGCCTGTTAAAGCAGTTACCGAGGACTTTCCACCTTGAATAACCGTTGTTACATCATCGAAATAGCCTGTACCAACTTCTTGCTGATGTGAGACGAAGGTATAACCTCGCTCACGCGCAGCAAATTCGGGTTCTTGTACTTTTTCTACATACGCTGTCATACCGCGGGTAGCATAGTCTTGCGCTAAATCAAACATGTTGTACCACATCGAATGAATGCCAGCTAAGGTAATAAATTGGTACTTATAGCCCATGGCACCTAACTCGCGTTGGAACTTAGCAATTGTCGCGTCATCTAAATTCTTTTTCCAGTTAAATGAAGGCGAACAGTTATAGGCCAACATTTTTCCTGGGAACTTCGCTCGGATCGCTTCAGCAAACTTCCGTGCAAAATCCAAATCTGGCGTACCCGTTTCACACCACACCATATCAGCATAGGCAGCATATGCCAGGCCACGTGATATCGCTTGATCTAAGCCTTTGCGGGTTTTATAAAAGCCTTCAGGCGTCCGTTCACCAGTCAGGAAGGGCTTATCATTTTCATCGTAGTCTGAAGTAATTAAGTCAGCTGCTTCGGCGTCGGTGCGCGCCAAAATAATGGTGGGGGTACCCATTACATCGGCTGCCAAGCGGGCTGAAATCAGTTTCTGCACTGATTCTTGGGTGGGTAATAAAACTTTGCCGCCCAAGTGACCGCACTTCTTCACTGAAGATAATTGATCTTCAAAGTGAACTGCAGCTGCGCCACTTTTAATTAAAGCCTTACTTAATTCATAGGCATTTAATACGCCGCCAAAACCAGCCTCAGCGTCGGCAACGATCGGCGCATAGTAATCGATATAACCGGGATCGCCAGGATTAATTCCCTTAGACCACTGAATCTGATCAGCGCGCTCAAAGGTGTTATTAATGCGTTCTACGACTTTAGGTACAGAATCGACTGGATATAAAGACTGATCTGGATACATCGCCGCATACGAATTATTATCGGCCGCCACTTGCCAACCCGATAGGTAAATGGCTTTAATGCCAGCCTTCACTTGTTGCATGGCCTGTCCGCCGGTTAATGCGCCCAAAGTACTGACATAGGCTTCGTTATTTACTAAATTCCATAATTTATCGGCACCTGTCTTCGCCAGGGTGTGCTCAATTTTGAGTGAGCCACGTAAGCGCACTACATCATCAGCGGTATAGCCACGCTTAATACCCTGCCAACGTGGGTTGGTGTCCCAATCCTTTTGAATTGCTGCTGCCTCTGCATTGCGTGTACTCATCATGCTCTCCTTGGGTAAATAAAATCAGTCTTATGTCTTATATAAGAGTGTAGAGATTACAAGCCAAGTTGCAAGCGATATAACAACAGAAGATAAAAATAATTAAACCTATATTATCAGTAACTTACAGATATTAATTCACCATATGAAATGATAATTCAGTCCTTGAAATAGATTCATCCAGAAGAAAAGGGGACCGTTTTAGCCAGGGAAATGCTATTCCACATTGTGGAATAGCACCGCCCCACTTAATGTACTTGTCGAGTAAAGCTAAATTCACCCTTTTTATCGACATCAACAGGCACTACATCCTTAGGACCGAAGGTGCCTTCGAGAATCATTTTTGAAACTGGGTTCTCAATATATTGTTGAATGGCCCGCTTTAATGGACGCGCACCATAGACTGGATCAAAGCCTACTTCAGCAATCTTATCTAAGGCAGCATCACTAACTTCAAGCTGCATATCGACCTTTGCCAAGCGGTCAGCTAAGTTTTTCAAGAGAATCTTGGCAATGGAAGCAATGTTCTTTTTATCCAGCCCATGGAACACCACAATTTCATCGATGCGGTTCAGAAACTCTGGGCGAAAATGATTTTTTAATTCACC
>JBAXGQ010000040.1:0-13937 GCA_037139315.1 Burkholderiaceae bacterium | reverse complement strand
ATCTCAAGATGAATTATTGGCCATCAGCACTGACATGTTAGTGGAAGGGCGGCATTTTTTACCTGGCGCAAATCCTCAGTGGCTAGGACATAAAGCATTAGCGGTAAATCTTTCAGATCTCGCAGCAATGGGTGCACAGCCGCTTGCCTTTACTTTAGCTCTCGCCTTGCCTACGAGTGATCCTGGGTGGATAGAAAATTTTAGTCGGGGTTTATTTCAGCTTGCTCAACAATTTAACTGTCACCTCATTGGCGGAGACACCACTGCTGGGCCGCTGACTATTTCGATCACCATCATGGGTAGCGTCGGAAATCAGCAGGTACTGCGCCGCGAAGGAGCAAAACTTGGTGATGATATTTGGGTCTCGGGTTGTGTTGGTGATGCACGTTTAGCGCTAGGTTCACTACGTCAGGAGTGGTCAATTAGTGATCTTGCTTTAGCTGAGGTCTTACCACGCATGCATTTGCCTACTCCACGCATTGCCTTGGGTCTCGGCTTAAGGTCACTAGCCAGTGCCGCAATTGATATTTCCGATGGTCTCCTCGGTGATTTACGTCACCTCTTAAGAGCCTCACATGTTGGCGCTGTGATTGATATTTCAGCGCTCCCAATTTCTACTTCGCTGGCGCAGCAACCCGAAACGATTCGCTGGCAATGTGCAGCTGCAGGCGGTGATGACTATGAATTATGTTTTACTGCTTCACCCGAGAAACGCGAACAAATAGAAGCCTTAAGTCAAAAATTATCTCTACCCTTGACACGCATTGGTTTTGTAAGTGAGTCTGCTGAAGCCGCCATCGATCTCTTGGATGGTCAAGGGCAAGCAATCGCAGCAAGCGTGGCCGTAAATTTACTGCGCTCATTTGATCACTTTGCATAATTACTCATGCTGATCCAATCCCAAGTCTCATTGCGCTGGATGCTACAAACTGGCAACCGCACTTTAGCACTTGGCTTTGGCAGTGGCCTCAGCCCTTTCGCACCAGGTACCCTTGGCACTTTATGGGCTTGGGCAACATTTTGGCTGGGTAACTATTTTTTTTCAGCTAACGACTGGGCTTGGATTATTGCGCTTGGTTTCGTTTTTGGTTGTTGGCTTTGTGGTTCGATAAGCAAAGAAATTGGTCAAGCCGATTTCGGCGGTATTGTCTGGGATGAAATCGTCGCCTTTTGGCTCATCTTATTTTTTATCATGCCTACAAACTATTGGATGCAAACTGCAGCCTTCGTTTTATTTCGCTTCTTTGATGCAGTCAAGCCTGGACCCATCCACGTCGTAGATGGGTATTTTAAAAAAGTTCCAGTAGTAGAAAATCCCAATTTTTGGCAAACCCTGTGGCATGGTTTTGGCATCATGATTGATGATGTCGTGGCAGCTTTCTTTACACTCTTAGTCATTGCTTTATTTCAGACGCTGGTACCTTGATGATCACAGAAAATTCGACCGTAAACTCCGTTGCCCAATTAGCCCAGTTATTAGGCTCACAACTAAGCCAACATAGTTGGAGCGTGGCGCTTGCGGAATCATGCACGGGTGGCTTGGTGTGCGCCAGTCTCACTGAAATTGCGGGGTCAAGTGCCTGGTTTGAGCGGGGTTACATTACCTATAGCAATCAAGCCAAGAGTGAGTGTCTTGGTGTTAGTGCTGAACTCATTGGTTCATTTGGCGCAGTAAGCGAAGAGGTAGCCAAAGCAATGGCAGAAGGTGCTCTAAAAAATAGTGCGAGCAACCTAGCAATTGCGATTACGGGCATCGCTGGACCGACAGGGGGTAGTCCCGCAAAGCCAGTTGGTACAGTTTGTTTTGCTTGGGCATTTACGCAGCTCGCAAACAATTTGCAGTCGCCGGCGTTAGTAAAAGTAAACACCCAACATTTTGCTGGCGATCGAGTAGCCGTGCGAACGCAAGCTTGCACCTTTGCCCTGCAAGGCGCGCTGGCTTTAATTCATCCAACCTTTGCGACGGAAATACCACAGCGGAATGATGGCTGAAATCATCATGATGCCAATAGCCATGGGATAACCGAGTTCCCACTGCAGTTCAGGCATAAAACGGTAGTTCATTCCCCAAATACTGGCCAATAAAGTGGGTGGCATTAAGGCCACGGAAACCACCGAGAAGATCTTAATAATTTTGCTTTGGTTCAAATTAATAAAACCAACCGTTGCATCCATTAAGAAGTTAATCTTATCGAATAAGAAAGCCGTATGATTTTCTAATGAGTCAATATCACGCAAAATTTGACGGGCTTCTTCTTGTTGTTCATCGGATAGTAATTTGCTACGCATGAGAAAAGATAGGGCGCGTCGCGTATCCATGACATTGCGCCGAATACGGCCATTGGTATCTTCTTCTTTCGCAATGGTTTCGAGGACATCGGCAGCATCCGCATCGGTTATGTCGTCAGATAAAACCTGTTTACCAGCGAGCTCTAAATTTTCATAGACTTCCTCTAAAGCATCGGCAGAGTATTCGGCATCGGTGGAATACAAGTCTAATAAAACATCTTTCGCATTACTGACCGAACCTGGACGTAAGCGAGCCCGCAGCCGCACTAAGCGGAATACCGGCAAATCTTCATCATGGATTGAAAACAGGACATTTTTTGTGAGTACAAAAGCAACCCGGACGTTACGCGAGGTTTCGTCTTCATCTAACAAGAAGTCGGTACGAATATGCATATGGCCATCATCTGCCTCAAAATACCGTGCAGATGCCTCCAGGTCACCCAAATCATCAAGCTCTGGGAGAAGCACATCAAAGGCCTCTTTAATCCAGATCAGCTCTTCCTCTTCGGGGTCAACCACATCAATCCAAATGGGATTAACGTGCTGGAGTAGTTCATTGCGATCTTCGACTTGCTCTTGAGAGAGTCGACCGTTTTGCAGGACGAACAAGTTGATCATGGTGAACTCCTAAGGAATGCGCTAGTTTATCCTATGAGCTATGACAAATTCTCCAAATGAATCATCTTCTTTATGAAATCAAATTCAGTCAGCTTTATAGAGCAAATAGAGGCAGCCTGGGTGGCACAGGAAAGCCTGCTGTGCGTAGGCTTTGACCCTGATCCAAAGCGCTTGCCCGCTTGTCTAGCCGGGCAAAAGGACGCAATCTTTACTTTTTGCAAAGAAATAGCCGATGCAACAGCCGATTTAGTTTGCGCCTTTAAGCCCCAGTTTGCCTACTTTGCCGCCCAAGGGGCTGAGCCGCAACTGGAAAAGTTACTGCATTACTTGAAAAAAACCTATCCCCTTATTCCCATCATTCTCGACTCTAAAAGGGGTGATATTGGCAGTACTGCTGAACAATATGCAATTGAGACCTTTGAGCGCTACGGGGCTGATGCAGTCACGGTGAGCCCCTACTTAGGTCAAGACTCAGTTGAAGCCTATTTGCGCTATACCGGCAAAGGGGTAATTATTTTATGTCGCACCTCCAATCCAGGAAGTGCCGACTTGCAAGCCTTACCCGTGATGAATAAAACCGGGGCTGAACCCCTTTATTTACATGTGGCTCGCTTAGCAAGCCAAGAGTGGAATACTTCGGGACAGGTTGGCCTAGTAGTCGGCGCGACCTTTCCAGAAGAAATTACCCGGGTACGTGCCATCGTCGGGAATATGCCCCTGCTAATTCCTGGTATTGGCGCCCAAGGCGGTGATATTGAGGCCACTGTAAAAGCAGGGCAGATTGCCGGCCAGCCCGGCACAGGCATGATCATTAATTCATCGCGGGCCATTTTGTATGCCAGCGCTGGCGCTGATTTTGCTAGCGCAGCCCGAACAGCCGCACTCAGTACTCGCGATGCAATTAGGGTCGCGGTAGCGCAATGCGATCCATATTTTCCAAAATAAAAGCCTGCCTCGTTGGAAAATGAATGCTCGCCTTACGGCAATATTTAACTTTATCGAAGCATTTCGGCGCAGGTAATGCCGCCGCCAAAGCAGCTGCCTGATCCCGGGTTAAAGCTGCTGGGGTGGTAACAAAATAATGTTTGGCAGCAGCGCCCACGCCAAAAATACCCTCACCCCACTCGACCGCGTTCATATAAATTTCAAACAGACGCTGCTTCGATAATATAAGCTCTAACAAACCTGTAATGACTAATTCTTGGGCCTTGCGGAAATAATTTTTCTCTGCTGATAAAAATAAATTTTTTGCTAGCTGTTGCGTAATGGTTGAGCCACCACGGACAGGCTGAGTCCCTTTTTGCTGGTTACGTTCCCAGGCTTTTTGCATATCCTCTAGGCGGATGCCATGATGTTGAAAAAAAATATCGTCCTCGCTCACCAAAATAGCGCGCTTTAAATTACTGCCTATTTTTTGGTATGGCGTCCAGTTAGATTCAATTGCGCAAGACCAATGCCAAGTACATAAGCGCCAACGTTCTGCACGCTCAAATGCTGTGGAGCTCGGTGTGATTACTGACCACAATGCAATTTGAATCACAAAATAAATTTGCATGGCCACTACACCAAAAAGCATACACTTCAAAAAATAACTGGGATAGGTTTTAAGCCAATGCATGACGTAATTCAGCCAAAACTTGACGCGGATTAATTGCACTACTTAAGGTTGTGCCACGCCAAATTATAAAAGCGGTGGCAGCTTGTTCTACCAACATACCTAGTCCGTCGCTCACACGTGACCCATGTTGCAGGGCCTGCTGCATAAAGGGCGTCGGCTTGCCATAAACCAAATCATAGGCAAAAGTACGCGGCTGAAAAAGCTGCGCGGCGAGGTGATTACTAAGAGGGGAAAGAACATCTAAGCTAGCCGCAGTAGCATTAATCACTAAATCAAATTGATTGAGCGTGCCTGAGCTTGCTTGAGTCTCTAGGTCTGCGATTGAGTCTGCGCGCAATGTAGCTCCCACCGACTGGGCAAGCGCTCCAAATAGGATGGCTAACTGCTTGGCTTTGCCTAAAGAGCGATTAGCAACCATCATGGCTGCTGGACTTTCAGCTAGTAAAGGGCCGATAATCCCGCGCGCTGCACCCCCTGCCCCCAATATCAAAATCTTCATTCCCTTTAAGGCAATTCCTTGCGCAACTAAATCGCGCACTAAACCAATACCATCGGTGTTATCACCGTAAATTTGGCCACCATCTTGCCACAGGGTATTAACGGCACCCGCCAGTTGCGCCCGCGGAGTGAGTTGCTTAGCAAATGCACAAGCCTCTAATTTAAAGGGTACGGTCACACTCAGGCCTTGACCACCCTGCTGAAAAAAGGCTTGCGCGTGAAGATGAAATTGGTCGATTGCTGGTTGCATGCGGCCGTAATAGATTGCCTGCGCTGTTTGCTCAGCATATCGTTGGTGAATCCTCGGTGATTGACTATGGCCAATAGGGTTGCCTACGACGGCATAGCATGCTTTACCTAAAATAGTTGCTGGTTCAACTTGATCGAAAAAAAGTTTAGTGTCCATAGCGCTAGTTTACCGATGCAATTCCAAGCGGTTACTTCCTGGTGAACTAGCATCGCGGGTAAATTCAAAAGTAGCGACCATATCTAAGACCTCCAATTGCCTGCGCATCTCTAACGGAAATGGGCCAAAAGGTGCGGCGGCACGCACAATTGCGACCGCTTGACGATCTAACTCGGCGATGCCTGAGGAACGACTAATTTCAATCCCGACTGAACTGGGTCGTACCACCAGTAAATTACCAGCGCTATCCACACTGATTAATAAAATGAGGCTACCGTAAATCGGTCGACCATTCGCGCGCGGAAAAAAAGTACTACCATACGCTTCAATTTTTTTGCGCATCGCATCGTAATATTGCGCAAAGACAACTGCCTTTGCATTGCTTGCCGTCAAAATTGCGCGGCGCGGCGCTTGCCCCGCCTGGTTCTGTAAGCGCTGCGCTAATTCAGTCTCTAAAGCATTCAATTGCGGTTTTGCAGTTTGCAATTCACCGCTGAGCCTTCCGCCTGATTGTTTTTGCTGGGCATCAAGTTGCGCCAGCATCTTTTTTTGCTGTTTTTCTAATACCTCCATCTGCGCTTCTATTCCTAAACGCGCGCGGTGCATAGCGCTTGCATTTTGCGGGCTTGCAGCGCCACCCCCCTGCAAGTCAGCTTGGGCTAATTGATTAGCCTTCTTAGGGGCGCTTGGACTGTTGGCATTTACCAAAATCACGCTTAAGGCCGTATTCAAGTGCCGCTTTTGCGACTCTTGCCAGCCCCAGCGAAAGGACAAAAAAATTGCGTGCAGCGCAATTGACGCAATTAAAGCGCACCAAATAGGGTGTCTTAAACAGGCGTGCTTAAACCTGAAGCGAAAAGCGTTTTGTTGCCCAGCAAAATCATGGGTTTGAAGTTTCGTCATTAATCTCAGGTATTACGTCAGTAACTGCACTTACAGCTGCCGCATCTGCCAAAGCCTCAATTTCTTTCACGCGCGAACTAGCCGTGAGTTGTAATAAATCGACTGCCATAACCTCAATGATGGCACGTGTTAGGCGCCCATGAGACGTCAGCTCAGGAATAGGTAAGTGCAGGGGAATGAATTCAGCTCTTGCCATACCTTCTTTTAAATGCCGTACAGTAATTTCAGTCGGCAGATTATTTTGTAGCAACCAACGTAAACACCAATATTTTTCAAGGCGATCTTGGTATTCTGCATAGGCCTGATAGCAAGCCTCAAAGTCGGCTGCGATACCCATCAGATTCGCATCGCGCGGCGGAAAAGGGGCAACTATTTTTGCTGTTATTCCATGGCGAATAATGGCGAGTAATTGCCATTGATTAACCAAATCGGTATAGCGCCGTAAGGGGGAAGTACACCAAGCGTAATATTCTAGACCCAAGCCCTCGTGGGGAGCAGGCGTAGTCTGCATGCGTGTACGTAAAGGACCCCAACCTTTTTGTGTTCTAAATAATCCTGGCAGACCATGCTCAGCAATTAAGCGCCCCCAAGTGCTATTACAGTAAATCATCCATTCAGCGACAACCGTATCCAACACCGAACCCCGCTGTCGAGGAATAATTTCAATTTGCTCTGCCCCTACGTCACCTTTAATTTCGAAGAGAAAATCGCGTGCTAATGCGCCTGGCTCTGCTGGCCCTAGTGCCTCAGCCCTCAGACCATTCTCAACCCGTTGGGCCTGTCGCTGGGCATGAAATAATTTTGCAGTCCGCCATAACACCCCTATTTCCATTTGAAACGGCTTGGCTAAGGCGCCTTCCTTAATTGCGTCGTCTTCAAGAACTTCTACACTTAACAGTTGCTCTAGGTCCTCCAAACGTAAATTCGCTGCGATTGGCACTAATTCAATCGCAGAGTGTGGACGCTCGCCGGTGAATTTACCCTGTGCATCAACTTCTACATATAAGGAAACAGCTGGGCGAGAAGAGCCAGCATCAAGTGAAAACTGCTGAATCAGGTCGGGTGGCAACATAGTAATTTTGTCACCAGGGAAATATACCGTCGACATACGGGTACGCGCAATTTGATCGAAAGTATCATCGCGCTGAATTGCTAATGCCGGGGCAGCGATATGAATACCAATCCGAAACCCACCACCGTGAATAGCGCTCACTGAAAAAGCATCGTCAATTTCAGTGGTGCTGGCATCATCAATTGAAAATGCCTTGACTGCGGCCTCTGGTAAATTTGCGAGTGCTGTTTGAAGGCTATCTGCATCAATACTTTGGCCACTAGCATGCTTAGCGCCAAGGGGAAAATGATGATGCAAAAACATCCCCTGGTGATAATGCAAAGGCGATTCAAGCGCGCCACAGCGCATAAATAATTGCGCAGGTGTTTCTCCAGCAGTGGCACAAGCTGCTAAAACCGCCTTATATGCCAAGCTATTTTTGTCTGGAGTAAAAAGTAAGTTATTGACTTGATTACGCAAGGCCGGTGGGAAAATGCCTGCGACTAATTCATCTGCCCAGCATGCTTGTTGCGCTAATTCTGTTTTTTTGCGTTCAATTGCTGCTAAACCTGCTTGTAGCTGCTCGAGTGGCGCGCGTAGAAAACGTCCTCGACCCTTGCGCCGAAAATAAATCGGCGCGCCTTGCAAAGCGATAGCTAAAGCAATTTTTTGACTTACTCCAACGGTGTTGCCAAAATACTCCATTGCTAATTCAGTAAAGATAAATTCTTCTGTGGGGGCGCAATCCCAGAGCAACTGCAAATCAATTTCCTGGGCCATGACTGAGGCCTCATCGATTGCAATTTGGGCACTAGGTTGCTCAAACCGTAACCAAACTTCTTTCGCCTTAAGCTTAAGTTGTTTGCCAGAAAGACTGGCCGCTAACCAAGACTCGCTTTCGCCTACGCCTGCAGAAGATAAAACGGTTGCAGCACGAATTTCGCCGCTTTCTTCATATACAAGCTGCATACTTAAAGTGAAATTCCGCCGCTAGCTTCGAGCGCAACACCATTAACGTAACTCGCTTCATCGCTGGCTAGAAATAAATAAATATTGGCCATTTCTGCTGGTGTGCCTAAGCGCCCTAACCAGCATCGCCTTTCAATATCAGCCAAGATAGAAGTTGGCATGGCCTTCACCATTTCGGTAGCAATAAAACCCGGGCAAACCGCATTGACGCGAATACCTTTAGGGCCCAATTCACGCGCCCAGGTTTTAGTAAACCCAATCACCCCAAACTTCGAAGCAGAATAATTGGTTTGACCAAAATTACCATATAAACCAACTACACTGGAAGCATTCACGATGGCCCCTTTACCGGCTTCTAGCATATGTGGCGCGACTAGTTGGGTGCAATTAAATACCCCCTTTAAGTTCACATCGATGACGGCATCGAATTGGGCTTCAGTCATTTTAATCAGGCGCGCATCTTGGGTAATACCGGCGTTATTAATTAGAATATCGATACGCCCATGGCGCAGCATAATCATCTCAATTGCCGCTTGAATAGAAACACGATCAGTCACATTAATTGCATAAGCTTCAGCGCCTGGCAAACTAGCGGCGGCCTTTTGTACTGCCTCTAAATTAACGTCTGCCAACATCACTTTGGCCCCTTCTGCAGCGAAGCGTTGGGCTGTTGCTAGACCAATACCTTTTGCTCCCCCAGTAATGATGGCTACTTTATCGTGCAAGCGTTGCTGCATATGACCTATCCTTTTGGTTATTTCAATCGAGACTCAGAATAGCCTAACTCAGAATGAATTAAGCAAGACGCTCTAAAATTTTCTGGTGTATTCCACCAAACCCGCCATTACTCATTACTAAAATATGGTCGCCTGCTTTGGCTTCCGCCACCACTGCGGCAATCAGTTGCTCTAGGTCACTAAAAACCAAGGCTTTTGGTACGCTTGCTGGAAGGTTGAGTGGTGCCAATGCGCCTTCTAAATCCCAGCTGAGGGCGGCTTTACCTGCTGTGGCCTCATACGCAAAAACATGATTTGCCAAATTTAAGCTGGCTGGCAGCTGCGTTTTCATTACGCCTAATTTCATGGTATTGGAGCGCGGCTCTAGTACTGCCAAAATACGTGCCTTACCCACCCGGCGGCGCAAACCATCTAGCGTAGTTGCAATTGCAGTTGGATGATGGGCAAAATCATCGTACACCGTAATCTGGTTCTTGCTGCCAATGACTTCTAAACGCCGTTTAACATTTTGAAATGTCCCCAATGCAATTGCTGCATCACTTGGCTGAATGCCGATATGATGCGCAGCCGCTATTGCAGCTAAGGCATTCAGTTGATTATGCGTGCCCATCACACCTGAATCTTTGTCCCATTCAAGCAGTGCGACAGGGCGACCTTGATGGAGGACCGTAAATGCATCAGCAGCTTGAGGTAATAAGGACCAGTGCGCATTTTTATCGCTGCCAAATCCCTCTACTGCCGACCAAGCGCCACGCTGCAAAACTCGCTCTAATGCTGGCTCGCCGGCATTCACCACAATTAATCCAGTACTCGGGACAGTTCTCACTAAATGATGAAATTGGTTTTCAATCGCCGCTAAGTCACTAAAAATATCAGCGTGATCAAATTCCAAATTATTGAGCAAGGCTGTGCGCGGACGGTAATGAACAAATTTACTGCGCTTATCAAAAAACGCCGTATCGTATTCGTCGGCCTCGATGACAAAATATTGGCCCGCCCCTAAGCGCGCCGACAGTGAAAAATTAAGGGGCACCCCACCAATTAAATAGCCTGGTTCACGGCCGTTGCATTCTAATATCCAGGCAAGCATGGCGGCAGTTGTGGTTTTACCGTGGGTCCCCGCTACCGCCAAGACATGTTGTCCCGTTAGTACTTGCTCTCCCAACCATTGCGGGCCAGAGGTATAGGGAAGCCCCTGATCCATGATGGACTCCATCAGCGGATTGCCGCGGGAAACCACATTACCAATTACAAATAAATCGGGCTTTGATTCAAGCTGCAATAATTGATCGGGGGAGTATCCTTCAATTAATTTGATCCCTTGGGCTTCTAGTTGTGTACTCATCGGCGGGTAGACATTGGCGTCACATCCAGTGACTTGGTGTCCGCACTGTCTAGCAATTGCAGCAATACCGCCCATGAAAGTACCGCAAATGCCTAAGATATGAATATGCATTACTGAATTTTAGCTAAGGAGTGTTGGTGTGAGTCAAAGAATGAATCGAAAACAATGGCTAAGTGTGGCCCTGATTGCCATTATTGCCCTTTTCGCTGGCATTGGAATTTCGCACTGGCTAGCAAAAAACCGCTTAAGTGGCGACCCGAGTGCGCAACAATTTTTCCAGCAGGAGTGGGTCAAGCCGGACGGACAAACATTAAACCCCGCGATTTGGCAAAATCGTCTTGTCCTCGTGAATTTTTGGGCCTCTTGGTGTCCGCCTTGTGTTGCCGAAATGCCGGCCTTAGACCAACTGAGTAAGGACTTAACATCAAAGCCAGTGATTTTTATTGGTGTTGGCATCGACTCACCAAGCAATATCCGCGAATTTTTACTGAAAACCCCGGTTTCCTATCCCATTGTGATTGGCGGCCTGGAGGGTAGTCAAATTGGTAAGACTTTAGGTAATAGTCAGGGCGCTCTGCCTTTTACTGTCATTATCGACGCAAAAGGACAGATCATCTACCGCAAATTAGGCAAGATAGACGCAGATGAGCTAAAAAGTGTCATTTTAAAGGCTATTTAACAAAAGTTAGCCTAACTTAGTCGTTACTCAGCAATCAATTCATTTTCAGAAATGATTCCTCAGCCTTAGATAAGCGGGGTTTTTATTTGGAACTTTACTATTTTTAAGTGCTCAAACGGGTATACTTTAACGATGGTAAAACTGGCTTTCCTGCCTTTTTATCTTTAATTGCACTTAAAAGTTGTTATTTATGCCAAAAAAACCATTAATTCTCGTTATTCAGGGTCCTAACCTCAATTTACTGGGCACCCGCGAGCCTGGTATTTATGGCTCAAAAACTTTACCTGAGATTCATACTGAGCTGAATTTAATTGCTCAGGCGGCTGGTATTGAGTTGCAAACCTATCAAAGTAACCATGAAGGTGAGCTAATTGATTGCATTCAAAAAGCCAAGGCCGATGGTGTCGATTTTATTTTGATTAATCCGGGCGGCTTCACCCATACTAGTGTTGCGTTGCGGGATGCCCTGGCTGGCGTGGCCATCCCCTTTATTGAAGTGCATTTGTCGAATATTCATCAACGTGAAGCCTTCCGTAAGCATTCTTATTTATCGGATCTGGCAACCGGAGTTATCTGTGGACTTGGCCCCCTTGGCTACGCATTGGCCCTTAAGGCAGCCCAGCAGCAACTACAGGCACCTACGCAATAAGTTAATCGGCCCATTGCAACCCCATATGTCCCTTAAAAAACCATCATCCCGCGCAGTCGTTCAATCTCCCTACAGCTTCATTCAGTAAGCAGAAAGTAAATGGCTATGGACTTAAGAAAACTCAAAACCTTAATTGATCTCGTTGCCGATTCAGGTATTTCCGAGCTCGAAGTGAATGAAGGTGAAGACCGCGTACGCATTGTGAATACCCGCGATGCCCATGCATCTGGCGCACACAATCTTAGTCATACCGCAAGCAGCTTAAATTTGCCTGCGCCCGCAGTGAATCCTAATAAGCTTGCGAGCGCGGCTGCCGATGCAAATCAGGACAAAGCGGTCGAAGATGATCCGCCTGCGGCTGAAGGCGTCATTGCCCGCTCACCCATGGTAGGCACTTTTTACCGCGCACCAAATCCAGAATCGCCTAATTTTGTGCAAGTAGGTGATACCGTTACTGTTGGTCAGACCCTCTGCATTATTGAGGCGATGAAGTTGTTAAATGAGATTGAAGCCGAGACTGCTGGTGTCATCAAGCAAATTTTGTGCGAAAACGGCCAAGGGGTTGAGTATGACCAGCCCCTTTTTGTAATTGTCTAATTTACTTTTCCGAAACGCATATGTTTGACAAAATTTTGATTGCCAATCGTGGTGAGATTGCTCTGCGCATTCAACGCGCCTGTCGCGAACTGGGCATTAAAACGGTAGTGGTCTACTCGGTTGCAGATAAAGAAGCGAAGTACGTCAAGTTGGCTGATGAAGCGGTATGCATTGGACCTGCACCTTCGCCTTTAAGTTACCTGAATATGCCGGCCATTATTTCTGCAGCTGAAGTAACTGATGCTGAAGCAATCCATCCTGGCTATGGCTTTCTTTCTGAAAATGCCGACTTCGCTGAGCGGGTTGAAAAATCAGGCTTTGCATTTATTGGCCCTCGGCCGGAAACGATTCGCCTGATGGGCGATAAAGTCTCGGCTAAACGAGCCATGATTAAAGCAGGCGTACCCTGTGTTCCGGGCTCAGAGGGAGCCTTACCCGAAAATCCAAAAGAAATTATTGCTACTGCTAAGCGCGTTGGTTATCCCGTCATTATTAAAGCTGCAGGCGGTGGTGGTGGACGAGGCATGCGGGTTGTCCACACCGAGGCAGCGCTCATTAATGCCGTTAATATGACCCGTGAAGAAGCGGGACGGGCTTTCGGTAATCCCGAAGTCTATCTTGAAAAATTTCTCGAGAAACCACGGCATATTGAAATTCAGGTTTTATCCGATAGCTACGGTAATGCAGTTTGGTTAGGTGAACGCGACTGCTCCATGCAGCGACGCCACCAAAAAATCCTCGAGGAAGCGCCAGCCCCTGGAATTGATCGACGCTTGATCACAAAAATTGGTGAGCGGTGTGCTGAGGCCTGCAAAAAAATGGGCTACCGTGGCGCGGGTACCTTTGAATTTTTATATGAAAACGGTGAATTCTTTTTTATAGAAATGAATACCCGAGTGCAAGTGGAGCATCCCGTAACTGAAATGATTACGGGTATTGATATTGTGCAAGAACAAATCCGCATTGCCGCTGGCCTCAAATTAGCCTTTCGTCAAAAAGATATTGTCTTTCAAGGTCACGCCATTGAATGCCGTCTGAACGCCGAAGATCCATTTAAATTTACGCCCAGCCCAGGGCGAATTTTGTCGTGGCATATGCCAGGTGGACCTGGTATTCGTGTGGATTCTCATGCCTATAGCGGATATGTCGTGCCGCCAAATTATGATTCCATGATTGGCAAGTTAATTTCCTATGGCAAAACCCGCGAACAGGCTATTCGGCGGATGCGCATTGCCTTATCAGAAATGGTCATTGATGGAATTCAAACGAATGTCCCCCTCCACCGCGAGCTCATGCTAGATCCCAATTTTGTTGAGGGTGGGACGAGCATTCATTATCTAGAACATCGCCTTGAGGAACAAGCGGCAAGCCGCGGCAAAAGTTAATCGTGTCTTATCGTGAACTTATTTTCATGGTGGCAGCTGAAATTGCTGAACCCCTTGGAGATGCCTTACTTGAATTAGGCGCGCTCTCGGTTACGGTTGAAGACGCAAGCGCAGGGGGTTACGATGAAAGTCCGCTTTATGGCGAGCCTGGCCTAGCCCCAGATCTGCAAGCATGGGAACGCTCCACGGTTAC
>JBAXGQ010000039.1:0-14256 GCA_037139315.1 Burkholderiaceae bacterium | reverse complement strand
CCAAGCCCATTGCGACACGCATAAAAAATGCCTGCGGCATTTCAATCCGATGATCGTCAATATGTAAAAAATAGCGGTCATACAACGTTTGCAAACCTAGATAGTTAAATTGCAAATCGCGATCTGCATTTAGCGCTGCCGATAAGCGGGTTAAGTCATACTCCATTAAACGGGGATCAAGCAACTCTGCATCAATCCCCTGGCGAATGTACTTGGGGAAATAATTTGGGTACTCTGCCTGCATATCCCCTTGCAATACTTCGCGACCTAAAATTTCCTTACGAATCACGTGCATTAAGATACGCGCAGTTACTGGGCTGTAGGCTGGATCTTTTTCAATTAAAGTACGGGAAGCTAAAATTGCCGAATCATAAACTTGCGTTAACGGCACGCCATCGTATAAGTTTTTAATTGTTTCAGTAATGATGGGGCTAGCATCAATATGATTACCGAGACCCTCACAGGCGGCTTCAATAATCGTGCGTAAAGCACCCATATCCAAAGGTCGTGAAACCCCCTCGTCCATGACTTGCAATAGCGGTTTCGCTTGCTCTTCTTGGCCTTTCGCCTCTATCGATAAAACCTGTTGCGAGGCACGTTCTTGATTGCGCTTTTCACGGTAAAGAACATATGAGCGTGCAACGTTGTGCTCACCACTGCGCATCAGTGCCAGCTCGACCTGATCTTGAATATCTTCTATATGAAAAGTTCCACCATTCGGGCGGCTACGTAATAATGCGCGTACAACAACACTGGTTAATTGCTCGACTTGCTCGCGAACCCTTGCAGAAGCTGCGCCCTGACCACCGTTGACCGCTAAAAATGCTTTGGTTACCGCGATAGCGATTTTGGATGGCTCGAAAGCCACTACTGAACCATTGCGCCGAATAATTTTGTAATCAGATAATTGGGTCGTTTGACCCGCGCCAACCCCGCCTGCCATAAAGCCTGCCGAGGGTGTTTGGCTGATTGGAGCCCCAGGATTAAGGCCAGTAGTTTGGGTATTTGAAGCCAAACCAGCCGCTTGTGGGTTTGCGTAAGACATAGAACTCCTAGACTCTAATAGGGTAAAAAAGGGTTAAATTCAATAAAAATGGGATTGCTACAGCCGTCTGCGCTAGTTACTCAAAATACTAGATCTAGTGTTTTGAGCACTTATTGCCACTAAGTATAGGGAATTATTGTATCTTTGATAAGCTTTTTCTGACAATTTTTTATTAGGGTTTTCCTTAGGTCGCGCACACTTTGCTGGACCTCGCTGCTGTTATTTTTGCTGTAAGCAAGTGCTCACATACATCTAAACATATGCTGTAACTAGGCTCGAAACTCTAGGCCAAATGGAAGCTGATCTGGCTGCAAATGATTTTCCCTTTGCAGCCGCTGCCAATCAAAATGCATACCGGGATCTGCTTTGCGCGTTGGTGCAACGTCGCTATGGCCTGCAAAGCGTAAATTTGCATAAACCCCAGCAAGTACTTTAAGCAGTTGTGCTAAAGCAACATATTGTGCGTCAGTAAAGGTAGTTTCGCCATCGCCCTCTAACTCAACGCCAATTGCAAAATCATTACATTGCTCACGCCCCAAAAAATGGGATACGCCCGCATGCCAAGCGCGTTTTTGTGCTGAAACAAATTGGGTGATCAGGCCATTGCGCTCGATCAGAAAATGGCTTGACACTTTCTGTCCCGCAATCTCAGCAAAATAAGGATGGGCCGCTTGATCAAGTTTATTTTGAAAAAAATCACTAATGTGATTTTGACCAAATTGCCCTGGGGGCAAACTGATATGGTGCAGTAAGACTAATTCGGGTTGCATGCCGTCGGGTCGACTATCAAAATTCGGCGAAGGGCGCCAGTTTGCCTGCCCATACCAGCCAGCTGGGTCAAGCGCATTGGCATGCACTTGACAACAATAGAAGCGCTCGTCATGCAGAAGGCAATCTTGAGCTGGCAAATGCACTCCACAATAGGCACAGGGTACGATCTTCAGCGGCTCAGAAATGCGGGGTTGAGCTGCAAAAGGGGAGAACGTTAATTTCGGTCTCTTGAACCAAAAATAAATCAGTGCCGCTAAAGCGCCGAGAAGAACCCATTTCAACACAGTGCTAAAGCCGATGCAAAATAACTTCGAGCACAAAGCGGCTGCCTACATAGGCCAAGAGGAGTGCCGCAAAACCCCATAATACCCAACGCAATGCCGATCGACCTCTGAGGCCAACCCGTAAACGCGCCACAATTAAACCGCCGAATAGCAGCCACGAGGCAAAGGCAAAAATCGTTTTGTGATCGAATACCACCGGCTTACCAAATAAGGTTTCAGAAAAAAAGATACCCGAGAAAATCGTCAAACTTAATAATGCAAAACCAAAATAAATCAAGTTGAAGAGTAATTTTTCCATGGTTAATAAAGGCGGCAAACCTTCTAACCAGTGCGCCAAGCGACTATCCGGTGCATAAGCAAGGGTACGTCGTAACGCCCGATCTTGCACCTCCATCAGCACTGCCATCATGGCCGCTAAAGTCAGTAGGCCAACCGCTATCGTGGCCACAATAAAATGCGCTTTAAACCAGGGATCGGCCACGGCTCTTGGTGAAATCAACGTTCCAGGGAACAAAATGGGCAAAAATGCACACAGCATGGCAAAGACCAACACCATTAAGCGCAGGCTTGCGATGGGCATATACCAACTTTGCAACCAATAAAATAAGAGTCCAACCCAAGCCATTAAGGAAAGGTCTTGCGCAAAACCAAAAATAAAACCCTCAGGCGTAAAGACAGAATCATGCAAATAAATCCCTTGAATCATGAGACTTAAAAGAATTAAGATTTGCACTAGTAAGGTAAAAGCCAGCGTTTCTGGACGAGCGCGCGGCCGCCAGCTTAAAACCGCCAGCAAACCAAGATAAAGTAAGGATGGCAGCCATGCGCTGCTGGGGTAATCTAAAATCGACATAACTAAAGTCTAATCGATAAATGCTCAACAACCTCACCGATCGTCTTTCCCGTGTTGTTAAAACCATGCGGGGGCAGGCGCGCCTGACGGAAAGTAATACTGCTGAAATGCTACGGGAAATCCGCTTAGCCCTGCTAGAGGCTGATGTAGCGCTGCCGGTTGTCAAAACCCTACTTGAGCAAATTAAACAGCAGGCCTTGGGTGAAACAGTGATCAGCAGTCTAAGTCCTGGTCAAGCACTGGTCGGCGTTGTGCAACGTGAACTGACCAAAGCAATGCAGGGTAATTTAAATGACAGTGGTGAACTCAATTTAGCCACCCAACCACCAGCAGTGATTTTGATGGCGGGTCTGCAGGGCGCAGGTAAAACTACTTCGGTCGGTAAATTGGCTAAATGGTTGCATGAAAAAAGGAAGAAAAAGGTACTTACTGTTTCTTGCGACATTTATCGTCCTGCGGCAATTGAGCAACTACAAACGATTAGTACTCAAGTTGGCGTCGAATTTTTCCCTAGTAATATCGAGCAACGTCCTGAAGCCATAGCCTTAGCTGCACTCGATTGGGCTAAACGGCATTACTTTGATGTGCTTATTGTTGATACTGCTGGGCGCTTAGGTATTGATGCCGAGTTGATGGCAGAAATTAGTACTTTACATGCTCAACTTAAACCGATTGAAACCCTTTTTGTCGTTGATGCCATGCTGGGACAAGATGCCGTAAATACGGCCAAAGCCTTTCATGAGGCGTTGCCACTCACAGGCGTCATTTTGACTAAGCTGGATGGTGATGCTCGCGGCGGGGCTGCGCTCTCAGTGCGAGGAGTTACTGGGGTGCCGCTCAAATTTATTGGCGTTGCTGAAAAAATGGATGGTCTCGAACCATTTGACGCAGCACGAATGGCAAATCGCATTCTTGGTATGGGCGATATTCTGGCCCTAGTTGAGCAAGCACAAGAGCATGTTGATATTGCTAATGCAGAAAAGCTCGCCAGCAAAATTCAAAAAGGCGGCTTTGATTTAAGCGACTTCCGCGCCCAAATTAGTCAAATGCAACAGATGGGTGGCATGGCTAAGATGATGGATAAGCTGCCAAGTCATGTAACGCAAGCAGCTAATAAAGCGAATGTGGGGCAAGCCGACGCGCAAATAAAACGCATGCAAGGCATTATCGATAGCATGACTCTCAAAGAACGCACGAAGCCAGAGTTACTTAAAGCCAGCAGAAAAAGACGGATCGCTACTGGTGCTGGGGTGCAAGTTCAAGAAGTCAATCGCCTCTTAGCCCAATTTGAACAAATGCAAACCATGATGAAACAATTTAAAGGCGGCAAAATGGCTCGCATGATGGGCTCAATGGCTGCACGCGGAGCAGCTAAAGGCTTAGGCGGTTTATTTAAAAAATAAACTACGCAATGCCTTGAGCAATCTTGTTTTTTGCCGCGCTTAGCGTCGAAATAATATATTCCTTAATCTCCGCCACCGGCACTAGTTGCGCTTCATTATCAAGTCGCCCCTGAAATTCGACCTGCGCGTCTTTCAGACCGCGCTCTCCAACGACGACGCGAAATGGCACACCAATTAATTCCCAATCGGCAAACATCGCGCCTGGTCGCTCACCACGATCATCCAAAACGACGTCAACACCTGCCGCAAGTAATTCAGCGTACAAATTATCAGCTGCTGCACGCACTAATTCAGATCGATCGTAATTCATTGGGCAAATCACAACTTCAAATGGCGCCATTGATATCGGCCAAATAATTCCGCGTTCATCATGACCTTGCTCAATTGCTGCGCCCAATAAACGTGTAACACCAATACCGTAACATCCCATCACCAAAGGTTGGGCTTTACCTTGCGCGTCAAGATAGGTGCACTTCATTGCTTCAGAGTAGCGCGTTCCTAACATAAATACATGACCCACTTCAATTCCGCGGCAAATCTCTACCGTGCCCTTGCCATCGGGTGAAGGATCACCGACAAGCGCATTGCGTAAATCGAAGACGCTAGGCAGAGGTAGATCGCGCGCCCAATTGACGCCTTTAAAATGGTACTCAGCATCATTTGCGCCACAGACAAAATCAGTCATATTGGCAACGGTGCGATCAACCACGATGGTTACTGGCAACTTTAGGCCAAGGGGACCAATGTAGCCAGGGAGTGAGCCACAGGCAGCAAGCACTTCGGCCTCGGTAGCAAAACGGAAAGCCTCTAAGCCTGGCACCTTACTCGCTTTGACTTCATTGAGCTCATGATCGCCACGCAGTAGCAGCATAAATAAATTAGGTGGACCTTCTGCCTGATCTGCAGCCAGCAATAAAGATTTCACCGTTTGTTGTAGTGGCAAGCCTAAAAATTGCGCTACCTTATCGCATTGAGTTTGTCCTGGAGTGGCTACTTTCTCTAAGGCTGCACTGGGTATTCCTCCCTGAGGAATTAACGCTAGTGACTCAGCTGCTTCTAAATTTGCGGCGTAATCTGAGTCGGGACAGTAAACAATCGCGTCTTCTCCGGTATCAGCAATCACATGAAACTCTTGGCTGCCAGAACCGCCAATCGCGCCATTATCGGCCGTTACTGCGCGAAACTGCAAACCCATGCGCATGAAGATACGGGTGTAGGCATCAAACATAATCTGATAAGTCTGTTTTAATCCAGCGGTATCGCGATCAAACGAGTAAGCATCTTTCATAGTGAACTCGCGGCCACGCATAATGCCAAAGCGTGGGCGACGTTCATCGCGAAATTTCGTTTGAATTTGATAAAAGTTAATTGGCAACTGTTTATAACTTTTAATTTCTGCGCGGGCTAAATCTGTAATCGCCTCTTCAGAGGTGGGTTGAATAATAAAATCGCGTTGATGGCGATCTTGAATGCGCAAGAGCTCTGGGCCCATTTTTTCCCAGCGACCAGTTTCTTGCCACAATTCCGCAGGCTGTACCAAGGGCATTAGCAATTCGATTGCACCAGCCCGATTCATTTCTTCACGAATGATATTTTCGACTTTGCGAATCACCCTCAAACCGAACGGTAAATAAGAATAAATGCCAGCGCTTAGCTTGCGTATTAAGCCGGCCCGCACCATCAGTTGATGAGAAACAACTTCAGCGTCGGCGGGCGCCTCTTTAAGCGTGACGAGAAATGACTGAGATGCTTTCATGTATGGATATAATCAAATCATTGATTTTAAAGGATTCGGGGCACCATCATGCTCGACCGTGAAGGGTATAGACCCAATGTCGGCATTGTCCTCCTTAACGGCCATAACGAGGTTTTCTGGGGAAAACGCGTTGGGCAGCATTCGTGGCAGTTCCCGCAGGGCGGGATTCAATATGGCGAAAGTCCTGAGCAGGCCATGTTCCGCGAATTGCACGAAGAGGTTGGCTTGCTGCCAGAACACGTCCAAATTGTTGGGCGTACTAGGGATTGGCTTCGTTACGAAGTGCCCGAGGCATTCTTGCGCCGCCAAAATGCGTCCCGACCGCACCGCACAGCCTACCGGGGACAAAAACAAATTTGGTTCTTACTGCGCTTAACAGGCTTAGATAGCGATATTCATTTGCGGGCTTCGGACCATCCTGAATTTGATGCTTGGCGTTGGCATCCCTACTGGATTGAATTAGCAACGGTGATTGATTTCAAACGAGAAGTCTATCAACTAGCGCTGTCAGAGCTAGCGCGCTTCATTACTAGCGGCATGCGCATGCAGGATGCAAATTGGGGGGCGCCCCTTGAATCTCCATCACCCCACAAGAAGGCGGCCGATCTTGATTCAGCCCAATAAATTACCCCTAGCGGCACCGCTAAACCGGCAGCTGACAGGACTGGGCTGGCCGCTTGCCTTACTAATTACTTTCATCCTTACGGCGTGTGCCGGCACTACACCGGATGCCTATGAAGATCCCTTTGCACCAAAGATCTTTAAAGAAGATACGGTTGTGCCACTGCCTACTAAGCCGCCTGCTACAGCGAATCTAATTCCTTTTCATGTTTCGCAACACTCTGTTTTTAAATTTGCCATTGATCCTGATTCAATTCGCCTTGATCCTGATGGCGTAACCCGCTATGTGCTTGTCATTACCAGTCCAAGCGGTGGTCAACAGGTTAATTTTGAAGGGATTCGCTGCGAAACGTTTCAGTTTGCTTTATACGCCACCCTCAATGCCAGCTCAATTTGGCAAGCGAATCAACGTAAAACCTGGACCGATATTAAAAATAATGAGGCGAATCGATACCATGGGGCGCTCGCGCAAGGGGCGTTTTGCAATAATAAATCGCAAGTAAAAAATAAAGGCTTAATCCTCGATTCGTTACAGCCGAATAAATTTACTGGTAAGCCTAATGCGGATGCCCATCGTTTTTAACCAGCGGCCTTGATTAGGGTGCCAATCGGTAAGCCCGCTACGATCTGATTGAGTACTTGTGGTTCATGTCCAGACGCAATTACGGTAGATGCGCCAGTTTGGGCAGCAGTTTTGGCTGCTAAAATTTTGGTCAGCATACCGCCTTTACTAATGGCACTGCCAACTCCGCCAGCCATCTTTTCTAACAGAGGATCTCCAGCGCTGGCCTCTGTGACTAACGTTGCTGCCTGATCTTGGCGCGGATCAGCTGTAAATAAACCGCCCTGATCAGTAAGGATAATTAATAAATCCGCATGAATGAGATTAACTACCAACGCGGCAAGATGATCGTTATCGCCAAATTTAATTTCATCGGTTACTACCGTGTCATTTTCATTAATGATAGGTACTACACCTAAGCCCAATAAAGTATCTAAAGTTGCTTTCGCATTAGCTCGGCGCTCGGGATGGTCAAGGTCGGCATTAGTTAATAAAACTTGTGCACTTTGCAAATTAAAACGGGCAAAGCTACTTTCGTACATTTGTACTAAACCCATTTGACCAACAGCTGCAGCGGCTTGCAGTTGGTGAATTGCAGTTGGGCGCTCCCGCCAAGCCAAGCGCTGCATGCCCTCTGCAATTGCCCCGGAACTCACCATTAATAGTTGATGACCAGCCTTTAAGAGCGTGGCCACTTGCTCAGCCCACTGTTCAATTGCGGCACGATCTAAACCATCACCGTTATTGGTAACTAGGCTAGAGCCCACTTTTACTACGATGCGTTTCATTGGTTGCGCTGTCATGGCAAGGTTCTCATCTCAATTCTAATCTACCTGAATGCTCCAGAGGCTTGACTTTTAAGGCTTATCTAGGTCAATGTTGCCTTGATAACGGGGATCAACTGCTTGTTCTTCTAACTTATCACGTTCGCGTCGGATGGAATCGAGATAATCTTGCAAGGCATAACATAAGCGATCACAACCTTCACCCGTTAACGCCGAAATTTCAAAGACGGGGCCTGACCACTTAAAGCGTTTAATAAAATCAGCGATGATTTTTTTTCGTTCTGCTTCAGGGAGCATGTCGACTTTATTTAAAACTAACCACCGTGGCTTTTCATATAAAGCTTCGTCGTACTTACGCAATTCGTTCACAATCGCTTTTGCATCAGCAACGTTATCAACTGCTTCATCGAAAGGCGCAATATCGATTAAGTGCAATAAAACCCCGGTACGTTGAAGATGGCGTAAAAACCGGTGCCCCAAACCAGCACCTTCGGCCGCACCCTCAATTAACCCGGGAATATCGGCAATCACAAAACTACGCTCTTGCCCAACTCGCACTACTCCCAAATTGGGATGTAAGGTTGTAAATGGATAGTCGGCAATTTTGGGTCGTGCATTTGATACGGCGGTAATCAGGGTTGATTTACCGGCATTAGGCATGCCCAACAAACCGACATCAGCCAAGACCTTTAATTCCAGCTTTAATTTTTTACGATCGCCTTCTTTGCCGTTGGTTTTTTGGCGAGGGGCGCGATTAGTGCTGCTTTTAAAATGGATATTTCCCCAGCCGCCTACACCACCCTCGGCTAAACAGAGGCGCTCACCATGGGTTGTTAAATCTGCAATGGGTTCGCCCGTTTCAAAATCGCTAATGATGGTACCTACGGGCATGCGTAGTTCAATGTCTTCACCAGCGCGGCCATAGCAATCTGCGCCACGTCCTGGCTCACCATTTTTAGCTAAATGGGTTTTAGCATAGCGGTAATCGATGAGCGTATTGATGTTGCGATCAGCAATCGCGTAGACGCTCCCACCACGGCCACCATCACCGCCATCGGGACCGCCAAACTCAATGAATTTTTCGCGACGCATTGAAGCACTGCCAGCTCCACCGTTACCAGCAATTACTTCAATTCGGGCTTCATCAATAAATTTCATAAATAAAAAAGGCCTCGCTTTCTGCGAGGCCTGCTTCTGAGGGTTATAGGTTCAGTTCAATTCAAGCCAACCATCGAATTGCCATGAGACCGGTCTCAGCCAGGCGCCTAATAAAAATTTAGGCCTTAGGTGGCAGAACCGATACTTGTGCTTTATTCAATGCACCCTTCACACTGAATTGTACTTGGCCGTTAATCAATGCAAATAAGGTGTGATCTTTACCAATACCAACATTGATACCAGGATGTACTTTGGTGCCTCGCTGGCGAATGATGATGCTACCCGCATTAATATGCTCGCCACCAAATACTTTTACGCCTAAGCGTTTCGATTCTGAATCGCGACCGTTACGTGTTGAACCGCCGCCTTTTTTTTGTGCCATTGTGCTTTCTCCTACTGAACAGCTTCTGCCTAATTAGGCTTTGATCGAGTTAATCAGAATTTCAGTGAAATTCTGGCGATGACCTTGGTGCTTTTGATAATGCTTGCGCCGACGCATCTTGAAGATTGTCACTTTGTCGTGACGTCCCTGGGAGATGACAGTGGCCATCACAGCGGCACCATTAACCAATGGATCACCCAATTTGAGTGAAGCGCCCTCGCCTACGGCGAGAACTTGGTCGAGGGTAATTTCGCTGCCGATATCCGCTGGTATCTGTTCTATTTTCAATTTTTCACCAGCAGCAACTTTATACTGTTTGCCACCGGTTTTTATGACCGCGTACATGGTAGAAACCTCAATTTAAGACTGCTTTTAAACTACTTTTACGACTAATCCACCGTGGATTAGCCAAGCCGATTATTATATCCTGCATGACAAACAGTGTCAAAAACATCGACTTAGCCCCTATATTGGCCCCCATAGCCCCTGATTTAAAGGCTTTGGATGAGGTAATTAAGCGTCGCCTCGCTTCCGAAGTGGCCTTAATTGACCAAATTTCTAGCTATATTATTCAAGCTGGAGGCAAGCGAATTCGGCCTACCCTACTCTTGCTTACTGCAAAAGCCTTAGCGTATGGACAAGATACCCCACATACCCTTGAGATTGCCGCAGTAGTTGAATTTATTCATACCGCCACCCTATTGCATGATGATGTTGTCGATGAATCAACTCTGCGCCGGGGCCGCGAAACTGCAAATGCGGCGTTTGGGAATGCTGCCAGCGTGCTAGTTGGGGATTTTTTATATTCACGTGCGTTCCAAATGATGGTCACACCGAATGATTTACGCATCATGGAAATCCTCTCGGATGCTACCAATACGATTGCCGAGGGCGAGGTATTACAGCTACTCAATATGAATGACCCTGAAGTTAGTGAATCCAGCTATTTGCAAGTCATTCGCTATAAAACCGCAAAACTATTTGAGGCATCAGCTGAGTTAGGCGCCTTATTAGCCCGTTCTTCAGAAATTGATCGTGAACTAGCGGCTGCTTTTGGGCGTCATATTGGTACCGCTTTTCAGCTCATGGATGACATGCTTGATTACACCGCCAATGCGGCGCAAATGGGTAAAAATGCCGGTGATGATTTACGCGAAGGCAAGCCCACCTTACCGCTGATTTTTTTATTAGAGAACGGTAGCCAAGATGAGCGCTTACTCGTGCGTGAAGCAATCACGCAGAACACCGATCTACCGGATGATGTTTTTAGTCAAATTTTAAAAGCAGTACAAGAATCCGGCGCGCTGGAATATACCCATCAAGCCGCTGAGCGTGAAGCCAATTTAGCCTTAGCAACGATTCGTAATTTTCCTGAAAATGAAGCGACTACGGCTTTGCGAGCCTTGTGTGCCTATTCATTAAATCGGCAAACCTAAGCCGCCGAGCTAAAATATCCTCAGCAACACGGAATGTAGCGCAGCCTGGTAGCGCACCTCGTTCGGGACGAGGGGGTCGGAGGTTCGAATCCTCTCATTCCGACCATTTATCACTTTTCAATTTACTTATTTAATCTTAATCATGGCTCAATGGCTTCGTTTTAATCATCACGGTAAGGCCTACTTTGGCCAATTAAATCAATCCCAAATTACGGCCTATGAAGGTAATCTTTTTGATCATCCTCAGGCCACGGGCGAATCCTTTGCTCTTGCAGAGGTTGAACTTGATATTCCTTGTGTGCCCACAAAAATGGTGGCTTTAGTTGATAATTTTTATGCTTTGGTGGAAAAATTAGCCCATGCTGTACCAGCTGAGCCACTCTATTTTCTCAAGGGTAACAACTCTTTTCTAGCTGGCGGCAAAACCATTTGCCTACCCAAATCGTATAGCGGAAAAGTAGTTTATGAAGGTGAGTTAGGAATTGTGATTGGTAAAAAATCACAGGACTTAACAGAAGCAGAAGCCGTAGAAGCTATTTTTGGCTACACCTGCATCAATGATGTAACGGCAATTGAAATTTTACAAAAAGACCCAGGGTTTGCCCAGTGGACGCGGGCTAAAAGCTTCGATACCTTTGGGGTGTTTGGACCTTACATCACTACTGAGATTGATCCGCTGAACTTGATCATTCAAACTATTTTGAATGATCAAGAACGACAAAACTATCCGGTGGCAGATATGATTTTCCCGCCAGCAAAACTCGTGAGCTTGCTTTCCCAACAGATGACGCTTGAAGCAGGTGATGTCATTGCCTGTGGTACTTCAATCGGTGTCGGTAGTATGAAACCAGGCAGCACCGTTAGCATTGTGATTGAGGGCCTTGGAACCCTTACCAACAAGTTTGCCTAATTGTGACTTAAGCCGCCCTGCTGGCGCATCAGTGTCGGTAGCATTCTGCAGGGCTCCGGTAACTTTTTGGTAACTTAATAACCAGTTGCAAAAGGTAAAGCTAAGCTTGACTTAGCCTTTTGTACATTGATATCTAAAAACTTGGTTAAGGCGTACACACTGCTTAAGCAGGGCGTTGGTATTTGCACAATTTGACCTAGCTCAATTACCGAACCTAACAGCGCATCAATTTCCAGCGCCCGGCCTGCCTCTAAATCTTGCAACATGGAGGTTTTATGTTGCCCCACTTTTTCAGCGCCGGCAATGCGCCGCTCAATATCCACCCGAAATGTCACGCCCAATTTCTCTCCAATGGTTTGGGCTTCCATCATCATGTTACGGGCCAACTCACGGGTGAGGGAATACTGACATATCCCTTCCAAATGACCATGGGTAAGCGCACTAATCGGATTGAAGGTCATATTCCCCCATAACTTAAGCCAGATTTCAGCCCGAATGTCTGCCAATATCGGTGACTTAAAACCTGCCTCAGCCATTAAGTTTGAAATAGTCTGAATTCGCTCTGACGTACTGCCATCTAACTCACCCATGGGAAAGCGCGTGCCCTCTACGTGACGAATGACGCCAGGTGCTTGAGTAACAGTAGCTGGATAAACGACACAACCAATAATGTTCGCTGGATTGATGGCCTGCATGATGACGCCACCGGGATCGACGGTTTCGACCGAATGATTTTCATAAGGCCCTGCAAGCTTCTGAAAATACCACCATGGAATTCCATTTTGCATTGGAATTAAAATTGTCTCGGGGCCAATAATTTTTGCTAAATCGGCGACTAGCGGTTCAACCTGATGGGCCTTAACTGCCAAGATTACTAAGTCGGGCTTGCCGGCATCCGTAATTTTTTCAACCGCCCGCACTTCAGCATGCAAGGGCTCGGGTTGATCCTCCATAATCAAGGCCAAACCCCGTTCCTGAATTGCCCGCAAGGTTGCGCCTCGGGCGACGACGGTAACTTCATTACCAGCTCGGGCTAACATGACGGCCAGATATCCGCCAATTGCGCCACCACCACCAACGATACAAATCTTCATTTCATTCTCCGCCATCTTTTCAGTAATCTGCCTAGGTTTTCTTTACCTGAAGGCCGAAAATTAATGCAATTTCACGTGCGGCTCAGTACGCCGTGTAATGAGTCGCGCTAAGGTATCTAAGGTGGTCTTCACCCAACCATGCAATGCTAATTCATGTAATTTATACAACGATAAATACATCATTTTAGCAAATAATCCCTCGATCATGATGGAGCCGCCAATGAGACCGCCCATCATATTGCCGACCGTACTAAATTTACCCAAGGACACCAAGGAACCAAAATCGCGGTAGTGGTAGGGCTGCAACTCCTTACCAGCTAAATACCGTTGAATTTGCTGGAATAAATGATTGGCTTGTTGGTGGGCTGCTTGCGCTCGCGGGGGCACCAAGCCGCCCTGACCGCCAGGTGCTTGCGGCCATGGGCAAGCAGCACAATCACCCATAGCAAAAATATGCGGATCGCGGGTGGTTTGCAGCGTTGGCAAGACCAGTAATTGGTTAATGCGATTCGTCTCTAGACCGCCTATCTCTTTTAAAAACTCGGGTGCTTTTACGCCTGCTGCCCAAACAACCAACTCAGCGGGCAAAATTTGGCCGTTTTCGAGCTGTACGCCATCGGGCAAAACAGCGGCTACTTTCGAGTTGACATAAACATCAACACCCAGATCTTTTAACAAAACTTCGGTAGCCTGCGATAAGCGCACAGGCAAGGCGGGCAAAATTCGGTCTGCTGCCTCAATCACATTCACTTTTAAATCTTTATTCGGATCAACCCGGTCTAAACCATATGCCACGACTTCGCGTGTGGTGCGATAGAGCTCAGCCGCCAATTCAACACCGGTTGCACCAGCACCAATAATGGCAACATGGAGTTGTCCTGCTTTGAGCGGGGTCTTTTGTGCTTGTGCACGAATACAGTCATTTAACATCCGGGTATGAAACCGCTCAGCATCTAATGGTGATTCGAGTCTTAAGGCATATTGCGCTACGCCGGGAGTGCCAAAATCATTCGTTAGACTACCCACAGCAAGGACCAAAATATCGTAACGCAATTTACGCGCACCCATAATTTCATGGCCGGCATCATCTAAGAATGGATTGAGAAAAATAATTTGTTGTGCACAATCCAGGCCAGTCATTTCACCAATACGGTATTCGAAATGATGCCAATGGGCTTGTGCCATATAGTCAACTT
>JBAXGQ010000038.1:0-14368 GCA_037139315.1 Burkholderiaceae bacterium | reverse complement strand
GTTTAGTCCGCTCAAATTTTTCTTTTGCCATTTTTTATCTGCCTTCTGTTTAACTAAGTTCAGTCTTTAAAAAATTAAGGTTACGTAAAATTGCTTTACCGATTTACTTCGATTTTGCTGCCATTACTGCTTCGGCAACATTCTTAGGTGCTTCTGAGTAATGCTTAAATTCCATGGTGTAGGTAGCGCGACCTTGCGTTAAGGAGCGCAAGCTGGTTGAATAACCAAACATTTCTGCTAAAGGCACTTCAGCACGCACAATTTTGCCGCCTCCCGGAATATCATCCATACCTTGCAAAATACCGCGGCGTGAAGAAAGATCGCCCATCACGTTACCCATAAAATCTTCTGGCGTTTCAACTTCAACGGCCATCATCGGCTCTAGTAATACAGGTGATGCACGGCGCATGCCTTCTTTAAAGGCAATGGAACCGGCCATCTTAAAGGCGTTTTCATTCGAGTCAACATCGTGGTACGAACCATAGAAGAGGGTCGCTTTGATATCGACTACTGGATAACCAGCGAGCACGCCAGCATTTAAAGTTTCAACAATGCCTTTTTCAACTGCAGGAATGTATTCGCGTGGCACTACTCCGCCTTTAATTGCGTCGACGAATTCAAAGCCCTTACCTGGTGCTTGTGGCTCTAGCTTTAATACAACGTGACCATATTGCCCGCGGCCGCCAGACTGCTTAACAAACTTGCCTTCAATTTCATCGCAATTTTTACGAATGGTTTCACGATAAGCCACTTGAGGCTTACCAACAGTTGCCTCAACACCAAACTCGCGCTTCATGCGATCGACCAAAATTTCTAAGTGCAATTCGCCCATACCTGAAATAATCGTTTGACCAGACTCTTCATCGGTTTTTACCCGAAACGAAGGATCTTCCTGAGCTAAGCGATTTAAAGCCAAGCCCATTTTTTCTTGGTCAACTTTAGTTTTTGGTTCGACTGCTTGTGAAATAACTGGCTCGGGGAAAATCATGCGCTCAAGAATCACAATACTATCGGGATCGCATAGCGTTTCGCCCGTTGTCGCGTCTTTTAAGCCCACTGCAGCAGCAATGTCACCCGCAAAAACCTCTTTAATTTCTTCACGTTGATTCGCATGCATTTGCAAGAGACGACCCACACGTTCTTTTTTACCCTTGATTGGGTTATAAATTGTGTCGCCTGATTTCATTACCCCAGAATAGACACGGAAAAATATGAGCTGGCCGACAAATGGGTCGGTCATGATTTTAAATGCCAAAGCAGAAAATTTTTCGCTATCAGCTGCTGCTCTGGTAGTTGGGGTGCCGTCTTCTTTTTCACAATCAACTGGAGGTACATCTAAGGGTGAAGGTAAAAAATCGACAACTGCATCTAACATGGCTTGAACGCCTTTGTTTTTAAATGCAGTGCCGCAGAGCATTGGCACAATTTCACCTGCAATCGTGCGTTGACGTAGCGCTGCCTTTATTTCTTCTTCTGTTAAGGCTTCGCCACTGAGGTATTTATCCATCAGCACTTCAGAGCTTTCAGCAGCAGCTTCGAGCATTTTTTCACGCCACTCATCAGCAGAAGCTTGAAGTTCTGCAGGCACATCGGCGTAAGTAAATTTAGTACCTTGTGATTCTTCGTCCCAATAAATCGCTTTCATTTTTACTAAGTCGACAACACCTTGGAATTTTTCTTCGGCGCCAATGGGTATTTGAATTAACAGCGGGTTAGCTTTAAGACGCGTCTTCATTTGGTCGTAGACCTTGAAGAAATTCGCGCCCGTACGATCCATTTTATTAACAAAAGCTAAGCGAGGCACACCATACTTATTCGCCTGACGCCATACTGTTTCAGACTGCGGCTGTACTCCACCTACTGCACAATAAACCATACATGCACCATCCAGCACGCGCATCGAGCGCTCCACTTCAATCGTGAAATCGACGTGACCTGGGGTATCAATAATGTTAATACGATGCTCGGGGTAATTTCCCGCCATCCCTTTCCAGAAAGTGGTGGTGGCCGCAGAGGTAATCGTAATTCCGCGCTCCTGCTCTTGCTCCATCCAATCCATGGTGGCCGCACCATCGTGAACTTCACCAATTTTGTGATTCACTCCGGTATAAAACAGTACGCGCTCAGTCGTAGTGGTTTTGCCTGCATCGATGTGAGCCGAGATGCCAATATTGCGATAGCGCTCAATAGGTGTTTTACGTGCCACTGTTGCCTCTTTTTGACTGAATACTTAGAAACGGAAATGGGAGAAGGCCTTATTAGCCTCCGCCATACGGTGTACTTCTTCGCGCTTTTTCATTGCTCCGCCGCGACCTTCAGCAGCTTCGAGCAATTCATTAGCAAGGCGTTGAGCCATGGATTTTTCGCCACGTTTTTTTGCGGCCTCGCGCAACCAGCGCATTGCCAAAGCAGAACGGCGGGATGGACGAACCTCTACTGGAACTTGGTAGTTTGCACCGCCAACGCGTCGACTCTTAACTTCAACCATGGGCTTTACATTACCCATCGCGGTTGAAAAAATCTCTAAAGGTTCTTTATTGGCTTTTTTCTCAATGTGATCAAAGGCGCCATAAACGATGCGCTCGGCCACTGATTTTTTGCCGTCCAACATCAGGACGTTCATAAATTTAGCTACTTCTACATTCCCGAATTTTGGATCAGGAAGAATTTCCCTTTTGGGGACTTCGCGACGACGCGGCATAACAACTCCTATCAGTTCAGTTAGGGGAGCCTGAAATCAGCCTCCCACTTTAGTTACTCAACTATTTTTAGCTTTTAAATGCTTGGGCTAAAAACGAAGTAACCACTTACTTGACTTTTCAGTCAGACACTACAATTACCAACTACAACAGCAAAACTTAAGCGGACTTCTTAGCGCGTTTAGCACCATATTTTGAGCGCGACTGTTTGCGATCTTTTACACCCTGCAAGTCTAGGGAACCACGCACAATGTGATAGCGCACACCAGGCAAATCTTTTACACGGCCACCACGAATCAGTACAACCGAGTGCTCTTGCAAATTGTGGCCTTCGCCACCAATGTACGAAATAACTTCAAAACCATTCGTTAATCTTACTTTTGCTACTTTACGTAAGGCGGAATTAGGCTTCTTTGGGGTGGTGGTGTAAACACGTGTACAAACCCCCCGGCGCTGCGGACTATTCTGCAGGGCTGGACTTTTGCTTTTAACGGTAAGCCTACTTCTAGGCTTACGCAATAACTGGTTAATTGTCGGCATAAATGGCTCGGTTAGTACTTCTTAATGCTTTTTTATAAGAAAATCAGTAACTTAGGCAACTTTTCGCAGGCTGCCATCGAATGCTGACTTTCTACTAATTCAGTAGAACTCAGCATTCTAGCTTGGCCAGCCTTTCCCGTCAACCTGCAACAAGAAAAACTGGCCAGAATGGCAACAAAATCGGGCGCTTAGCTTTGCTCAGCCTCTCCTTCAGGGGCTGCAACAACCACTTCGGCCTCAACTGGCAGCTCGGGTGCATTTGCTAGGGCCTCTTCCTCGGCAGCAATCATCTGTGCGCGATCACGCTCAAATTGCTCGCGAACCTTACGTGCACGGCGATAAGACAAGCCGGTACCCGCTGGAATAAGGCGCCCAATAATGACGTTTTCCTTGAGACCACGCAAGGTATCGACTTTGCCCATAATTGCGGCCTCGGTCAAAACACGCGTTGTTTCTTGGAAAGAGGCTGCCGAAATAAAGCTATCCGTTGATAAAGAGGCTTTAGTAATACCCAAAAGCACATTTTCAAACTGAGCAGGGTGTTTACCTTCAGCAATCACCCGATCATTGGCGTCATATAACTTCGAGCGCTCAACTTGCTCGCCCATAATGAAGCCGGTATCGCCTGGATCGGAGATCTGTACACGACGCAACATTTGCCGCACGATAACTTCAATGTGCTTGTCGTTAATCTTCACGCCTTGCAAACGATAGACGTCCTGAACCTCATCAACAATGTAAATTGCTAACTCTTCTGCGCCTCTCAGTGTCAAGATATCGTGTGGGTCAGCAGGACCTTCCACAATCATCTCGCCCTTGTTTACCACTTGGCCATCATGCACGAGCACTTGTTTCTCTTTGGCAATTAAGAACTCATTGGCTTCGCCATCCATATCGGTAATAACCAAACGCTGCTTGCCTTTAGTTTCTTTACCGAAAGATACTGTGCCGGTGACCTTAGCCAGTACTGCGGCATCTTTTGGTGAGCGTGCTTCAAATAATTCGGCAACGCGTGGCAAACCGCCGGTGATATCACGGGTCTTTTGCGATTCAATCGGAATACGCGCCAAGACTTCGCCAACTTCAACCTTCTGGCCATCTTTAACGGTAATCAAAGCGCCCACTTGTAATCCGATGGTCACAGGATGATCAGTACCAGTAATCAGGACCTCTGCACCTTGATCGTCGATCAAATTAATCACCGGACGAACCCCTTTGCTGGCTGCACTCCGGCGCTTGCCATCAATTACCACTAAGGTTGAAAGACCAGTTACTTCATCGACCTGCTTGGCAACTGTGACGCCCTCTTCCACATTATCAAAGCGCGAAATACCCGCATACTCAGAAATGATGGGTCGAGTTAAAGGATCCCAAGTAGCCAAACTAGCACCAGCCTTAACGGCAGCACCTTCTTTTAAGACTAACGTTGCGCCGTAGGGAACCTTATGACGTTCACGCTCACGGCCATTGTCATCAACAATGAGCGCCTCTCCTGAGCGAGAAATTGCCAATTGCTCACCTTTAGCGTTTTTAACCATACGCATCGATGAGGAAAACTTCAAGGTACCGCTTGATTTTGCTTCAACATTACTTGCAACTAGTGCACGTGATGCAGCACCGCCGATGTGGAATGTACGCATCGTTAACTGCGTACCAGGTTCGCCAATTGACTGAGCAGCAATAACACCCACTGCCTCACCAACGTTAACCAGACCACCTCGTCCGAGGTCACGGCCGTAGCACTTCGCACATAAACCATAACGGGTTAAACAAGACAAGACGGTGCGTACTTTCACTTCGTCGATGCCTAGAGCCACAATTTGGTCTACATGGTCTTCGTCAAGCAAGGTGTCATGAGGAATGATGACTTCCTGAGTCTCCGGGTTGAGAATATCGTCGATGCAGACCCGACCTAAAATACGATCGCGTAAAGCCTCAATAATTTCTCCGCCTTCAACCAGCGCCTTCATAGTGACGCCACTGGTGGCGCCGCAATCATCTTCAATGACCACTAAATCTTGGGTCACGTCGCATAAACGACGTGTTAGGTAACCCGAGTTTGCGGTCTTCAACGCTGTATCGGCTAAGCCTTTACGTGCACCGTGGGTAGAAATGAAGTACTGCAAAACATTCAAACCTTCACGGAAATTAGCCGTAATTGGCGTCTCGATGATTGAGCCATCAGGCTTTGCCATCAATCCACGCATACCAGCCAACTGACGTATTTGCGCAGCTGAACCACGCGCACCTGAATCGGCCATCATATAAATTGAATTAAATGATTCTTGACGGGCTTTATTGCCGTTGCGATCTAAAACCTCAACGTGCGATAACTCATCCATCATTGCTTTGCCAACCTGATCGCCAGCCGCGCCCCAAATATCAACCACGTTGTTGTAACGCTCTTGATTGGTCACCAAGCCTGACATAAATTGCTTGTCGTACTCTTTCACCTTATTGGAAGCATCGGTAATGATACGCTCTTTCGCATGCGGAATTAACATGTCATCAATCGCAATCGAGATACCGGCTTTAGTAGCTAAACGGAAACCAGATTGCAAGAGTCGGTCGGCAAAAATTACCGTCTCGCGTAAGCCACACTTCCGGAATGAAGTATTAATAAGCCGTGAAATTTCTTTCTTCTTGAGGGGCTTGTTAATCTCTTCAAAGGCCATACCCTTAGGTAAAATTTCTGACAAAATTGCGCGGCCAACAGAGGTTTGATAAATCGTGGTTTTCTCAGCAAAACGGGCATCGCCTTCTGCTTTCTTATCAACAATATCAAACTCGGTAATACGCACTGCAACACGGGAGGCTAGCTCAACTACACCAGCTTCATAAGCCCGAACAACTTCAGTGATATTGGCAAAAACCATGCCTTCACCTTTGCCGTTAATCTTGTCGCGGGTCGCGTAATACAAGCCCAAAACAACGTCTTGCGACGGCACAATCGAAGGCTCGCCGTTCGCCGGGAATAATACATTGTTCGAAGCCAGCATGAGAGTACGTGCTTCCATTTGTGCTTCGAGCGACAAGGGCACGTGTACCGCCATTTGGTCGCCGTCAAAGTCGGCATTAAATGCTGCGCAAACCAAGGGGTGTAACTGAATTGCTTTACCTTCAATCAGCATCGGCTCAAAAGCCTGAATACCAAGACGATGCAGCGTTGGTGCACGGTTCAACATAATTGGATGTTCGCGAATCACTTCTTCGAGAATGTCCCAAACGATTGGTGTTTGACTCTCAACTTCTTTTTTTGCAGCCTTAATCGTGGTTGCAATTCCTAAGGTCTCGAGCTTATTAAAAATAAATGGCTTAAATAATTCCAAGGCCATTAATTTTGGCAAACCGCACTGATGTAATTTCAACGTTGGGCCAACCACGATAACTGAGCGGCCAGAATAGTCAACGCGCTTACCTAACAAGTTTTGCCGGAAACGACCACTCTTACCTTTAATCATTTCAGCCAAAGACTTGAGAGGGCGCTTATTGGCGCCAGTCATAGCCTTACCGCGACGACCGTTATCAAGTAATGAATCAACTGCTTCTTGTAGCATGCGTTTTTCATTACGCACAATGATTTCAGGCGCGCGTAACTCGAGTAACCGCTTTAAGCGATTATTACGATTAATAACACGGCGATAAAGATCATTCAAATCAGAGGTTGCAAAACGACCGCCGTCCAATGGCACCAAGGGGCGCAACTCGGGAGGTAGTACTGGTAACACTTCCATGATCATCCAGTCAGGCTTAATTCCTGAGCTCTGGAATGCCTCTAATACCTTCAAACGTTTTGCATACTTCTTAATCTTGGCATCACTACCGGTAGCCTTTAAATCAGCACGGATAGTTTCAACCTCACGATTAATATCGATTGAGCGCAGTAGGTCACGAATACCTTCAGCTCCCATAATGGCCGTAAACGCACCATCACCGAATTCTTCAAGCTTCGCGTTGTACTCTTCTTCAGACATAATTTGGCCGCGCTTCATCGCTCCCTCAGGAGTTAGGCCCGCATCAACCACAACATAAGCTTCAAAGTAGAGTACCCGCTCGATATCACGCAAAGTCATATCGAGCACCATGCCCAAACGGGATGGCAATGATTTTAAAAACCAAATATGGGCAACGGGTGCAGCTAGCTCAATATGACCCATGCGCTCACGACGCACTTTAGCCAAAGTGACTTCAACACCACATTTTTCGCAAATAACGCCACGGAATTTCAGCCGCTTGTATTTGCCACATAAGCACTCATAGTCTTTCGTTGGGCCAAAAATCTTGGCACAAAACAAACCGTCGCGCTCAGGCTTAAAAGTACGATAGTTAATCGTTTCTGGCTTGCGTACTTCGCCAAATGACCATGAACGAATTTTTTCGGGGGAAGCGAGGCCAATTTTAATGACATCAAACTGCTCTTCGCCCTGTGTTTGCTTAAATAGATCGAGCAATGCTTTCATATCAGTTACGCTCCATGTCAATGTCAATACCCAACGAACGGATTTCTTTTACTAGCACATTGAATGATTCGGGCATGCCCGCATCAATCGTATGCTCGCCTTTGACGATGTTTTCATACACTTTGGTTCGGCCAGTAACGTCATCTGACTTCACGGTGAGCATTTCTTGTAATACATAAGCTGCACCATAAGCCTCTAACGCCCACACTTCCATTTCACCAAAGCGCTGACCACCAAACTGGGCTTTACCACCCAATGGCTGCTGAGTTACCAGCGAGTAAGGCCCAGTGGATCGTGCATGCATCTTGTCATCGACCAAATGGTGGAGTTTCAAGACATGCATTACGCCAACCGTGACCGGACGCTCAAATTGATCGCCAGTTCGACCATCACACAAAATCATTTGTTGCCGTGACGGTGTCATTTTGAGGGCGGCAGCAACTTCTTCTGGATAAGCTAAATCAAGCATCTTGCCAATTTCTACTTCGGTAGCGCCGTCAAACACGGGCGTTGCGAATGGCAAACCTTGACGCAAATTTTCAGCCAGCATATTGACTTGCTCATCAGTAAAGCTGTCGATATCCTCAACGCGTCCAGTTTCGTTATACAACTGCTTCAAGAACTTGCGCATTTCGGCCTGCTTCACATGGTCTTTAATCATGCTATCAATTCGCTTACCAATACCTTGGGCGGCCCAACCTAAGTGAGTCTCTAAAATTTGACCCACATTCATGCGTGAGGGAACGCCTAAGGGATTAAGCACGATATCAACTGGACGACCATCAGCCATAAATGGCATATCTTCAGCGGGTGCAATTTTAGAAACCACACCTTTGTTACCATGTCGGCCAGCCATTTTGTCGCCAGGCTGTAAGCGGCGCTTCACGGCTAAATAGACTTTTACCATTTTGGTTACGCCTGGCTGCAAGTCATCGCCTTGAGTCAACTTGGTCTTCTTCACCTCAAACGCATCATCAAATTGCTTACGCTTGGCTTCAATAGAAGATTTAATCGCTTCTACTTGCGTAGCGACATCATCATCTGCTGGGCGAATATCAAACCAATGGTATTTGTCTAAGTCGGTCAAATACTCTTGGGTAATTTTGCTACCCTTAGCCAATTTTTTCGGACCGCCATTGGCGACCTTATTCATGAGCAATTTCTCTAGACGGCTAAATGCATCACCCTCAACAATACGCAATTGATCATTTAAGTCGAGCCGATAACGTTGTAGCTCTTCCTGAATAATGGCTTGCGCGCGGGCATCACGCTCAATGCCTTCGCGGGTAAAGACTTGCACATCGATAACGGTACCAATCATGCCGGAAGGCACACGCAAAGAAGTATCTTTTACATCGGATGCTTTTTCACCAAAGATTGCCCGTAAAAGCTTTTCTTCGGGGGTTAGCGTAGTTTCGCCTTTTGGCGTTACCTTGCCTACCAACACATCGCCTGCTTCAACTTCAGCGCCAATGTAAACAATGCCACTCTCGTCCAAGCGAGATAATTGCGACTCCGCTAAATTAGAAATATCCCGGGTGATTTCTTCCGAGCCTAATTTAGTATCACGGGCTACGACCGATAATTCCTCAATATGAATTGAGGTATAGCGATCCTCAGCTACAACGCGTTCAGAAATTAAGATCGAATCTTCGAAGTTATAGCCATTCCACGGCATAAATGCCACGGTCATATTTTGGCCTAACGCCAGCTCACCTAAATCAGTTGAAGCGCCATCAGCAACCACGTCACCGCGGGCAACCTGATCGCCAACCTGCACGATAGGGCGCTGATTAATATTCGTATTTTGATTGGAGCGAGTGTATTTGGTGAGGTTATAAATATCTACACCAACTTCACCAGCTGCAGTTTCATCATCATTTACACGAATCACAATTCGATTGGCATCAACATAGTCAACTAAACCGCCACGCATCGCTAATACGACAGTGCCCGAGTCAACTGCCACAATACGCTCTAGTCCAGTACCTACTAATGGTTTATCAGGACGTAAACAAGGCACGGCTTGACGTTGCATGTTCGCACCCATCAAGGCACGGTTAGCATCATCATGCTCAAGGAAAGGTACCAATGAAGCAGCTGCAGAAACGATTTGGCTTGGAGCGACGTCAATAAAGTCAACCCGATCTGGATTAAGCATTAAAGTTTCACCAGCCTGACGTGCGGAAACTAACTCATCGGCTAATTTCCCATTCTTATCGATCGTGGCGTTCGCCTGAGCAATGACATACTTCGCTTCTTCAATAGCCGATAAATACATCACCTCATCGGTTACCTTGCCGTTGTTCACTTTACGATACGGGGTTTCTAAGAAACCATGCTCGTTTAAGCGCGCAAATAAAGCGAGGGAATTAATCAGTCCAATGTTTGGCCCCTCTGGCGTTTCAATTGGGCAAACTCGACCGTAGTGCGTTGGATGTACGTCACGCACTTCAAAACCAGCACGTTCGCGCGTTAAACCGCCAGGTCCCAAAGCAGAAATACGTCGCTTATGAGTAATTTCTGACAGTGGGTTGGTTTGGTCCATAAATTGCGATAGCTGTGATGAGCCAAAGAACTCACGAATCGCTGACGAAATTGGCTTGCTATTAATTAAGTCATGCGGCATCAAGTTTTCAGTTTCAGCTTGACCTAAACGCTCTTTAACTGCACGCTCTACTCGCGATAAACCAGCGCGGAATTGATTCTCTGCTAACTCGCCTACACAACGTACACGACGATTACCTAGGTGATCAATATCGTCCACTTCGCCTTTACCATTGCGCAGGTCAACTAAACACTTAATCGTGTCGAGAATATCCTCGTTGGATAAAACCATTGCGCCTTCCATTTCTGGACGACCCAAGCGGCTATTCACCTTCATGCGTCCGACGCGGGATAAATCGTAGGAATCTTCGTTATAAAACAAGCGTTGGAATAAAGCCTCAACAGCATCTTCTGTGGGTGGCTCACCAGGACGCATCATTCGATAAATGGCGATACGAGCAGCAGTTTGATCAGCTGTTTCATCGGCTCGCAATGTTTGCGAGATGTAAGCACCACAATCTAAATCATTGGTATAAATCGTTTCTAGTTGCTTAATGCCGGCGTCACGTAATGTGGCTAATAATTCATCCGTAATTTCATCGTTAGCATAAGCAAGGATTTCACCCGACTCTGGATCAACAATATTTTTTGCTACTACTCGGCCAATTAAATAATCATCTGGCACAACAATATGTTTTGTTTTTGCAGCCTCAAGATCACGAATGTGTTTAGCATTAATGCGCTTGTCTTTCTGAATAACAACTTCACCATTTTTATCCAAGATATCAAAGTTGGCTAATTGACCACGCAAACGTTGTGGCACAAATTCCATTGAGGCGCCATTAGGGCTTAAGGTGAAGTGATCAAAATTAAAGAAATTAGCCAAAATCTGCTCGTTGCTTAAACCAATTGCCTTGAGCAAAATGGTTACGGGCATCTTGCGACGGCGGTCAACGCGGAAATACAAAATATCTTTAGGATCAAACTCGAAATCGAGCCATGAACCACGGTAAGGAATAATTCGGGCAGAGAACAGCAATTTGCCGGAACTGTGCGTTTTGCCTTTGTCGTGCTCAAAGAACACGCCTGGTGAACGGTGTAACTGCGAAACAATCACACGCTCGGTACCGTTGATCACAAAAGAGCCATTTTGGGTCATGAGCGGAATCTCGCCCATATATACTTCGCTCTCTTTTACTTCCTTAACCTTTGTTGGCGCTTCGCGATCATAAATGATCAAACGCACCTTGGCGCGTAAAGCTGAGTGATAGGTGTAACCACGTTGTTGACATTCTTTAACGTCAAACGGGGGTTGCGATAACTGGTATGACACATACTCCATGCGTGCATATCCATTGTTTGACACAATGGGAAACGCTGAAGTAAAGGCTGCCTGTAAGCCCTCATTAATGCGAGACATGGCCGGTTTTTCGGCCTGCAAAAATTTTGCATAGGACTCAAGCTGGGTTGCAATCAGGTAAGGAACCTGGTGATTATTAACGCGTTTAGCAAAACTTTTGCGAATACGCTTACGTTCGGTGAAGCTATAGTTCATTTCATCTCCGAATTCAGCGACTGAGCAAAGATTTGGCGGTTGGCCTCTACCAACCACTGGCGGACAACACTAAACCGTAACGATTTAGTGCCCGACCAAACTTGTCTTCTGCAGTCGTATCAGAAGGCAAACCTGATTTCAATTCAAACAATGAAATCGGGTTTGACCTCTAAAAAGTCAAACCAAAATAGCCAAAGCCCTGCAATGCAGAACCATGGCTTTTTTAAATTACTTAATTTCGGCTTTAGCGCCGGCTTCTTCAAGTTTCTTCTTGGCTTCTTCAGCAGATTTCTTGTCGACGCCTTCTTTAATTGGCTTGGGTGCACCATCGACTAAGTCTTTTGCTTCTTTAAGGCCAAGTGCAGTGATTTCACGAACCGCTTTAATCACAGCAACTTTGTTACCACCAACTTCAAGCAAGTTAACCGTAAATTCGGTTTGCTCTTCGGCAGCAGCAGCTCCACCGCCGCCACCAGCTGGGCCAGCAACAGCCATTGCTGCGGCTGATACGCCAAACTTCTCTTCAAATGCCTTCACTAGATCATTCAGATCCATCACTGACATGTTGCCTACTGCTTCAATAATTTCTTCTTTGGTAATTGCCATTTTTAGCTCCTAATACTTAAATAATTAATCCGGCGCTTATTCAGCAGCGGGGGGTTCAACATTGGATTGGTCGGCTGCTGCTTCGACAGCGGGTGCTGCTTCGGCGACAACCGCAGCGGGCACTGCATCTGCTACTGCTTCAGCTACTGCTTCGGTTGCTGCAACTGCGGCAACTGGAACAGCTGCAGGTGCGGGAGCGCCAGCGGCTTTTTGCGCAGCAACTGCGCCCAACACTCGGGCCATCGCTGATACAGGGGCCAACATGACACCCAACAACTGAGAAAGCAATTCATCACGACTTGGAATTGACGCTAAGGCTTTCACACCATTGACGTCTAACATCTTGCCGTTATACAGACCTGCTTTAATGACTAGATGCTCTTGAGTTTTAGCAAATTGCTGCAGCACCTTTGCAGATGCAATAGGATCAACAGAAATGCCATAAATCAAGGGTCCAACCATCGAATCGGCTAGAGGCTCAAATTGGGTTCCTTGTGCAGCACGACGCGCCAACGTATTTTTTAGAACACGCAAATAAACACCTTGGGCACGCGCGTTTGCACGCAATGTCGTCAGCTCGCCAACGGGAATACCCCGATATTCAGCCAACACAACCGTTTGAGCCGCCGCCAATTGTGCGCCGACATCAGCAACAATCGCTTTTTTGTCTTCTACATTCAAAGGCACGGTTTAACTCCTCAAAAACCAACTGCTAGCAGTTGGGTGCTTCATACACCAGCGTCTGATTCATCAATCGTACAAACTGCTACGAATGGGTTCCAGGCTCGCCATCTGCGTTGGTTATTGCAATTGCAATGATTAAGGTTTCAATGAGTACCACCATTTACCCCACCAACGGTCTTTGATGTTCGACCCTCTTCTTACAGAGTGCCGACCCAAAGTTCTTTTTTGTTACCAGCGCCTTACTGAGCCGCTTGTAACGAAGTTTGATCCACGCGTACACCAGCACCCATCGTGCTGCTAACCGCGACTTTCTTTAAATAAATACCTTTAGTTGAAGCAGGCTTCGCCTTGTTTAAGGCCTCAAGCAATGCGAGCAAATTACTCTTTAGTGCGGTTGGCTCAAACGAACGACGGCCAATACTTGCATGTACGATGCCGGACTTATCGACGCGAAATTGCACTTGACCTGCTTTAGCATTTTTAACTGCAGTCGCAACATCTGGCGTCACCGTTCCAACTTTAGGATTTGGCATTAAACCGCGTGGGCCTAAAACTTGGCCCAAGGTACCAACAATTTTCATTGTGTCTGGCGAGGCAATCAAAATATCGAAATCGATTTTTCCGCCCTTAATTTGCTCAGCCAAATCTTCCATGCCAACGATTTCTGCGCCAGCTGCTTTAGCTTGTTCGGCTTTCTCGCCCTGAGCAAAAACCGCTACTCGCACATGCTTGCCAGTGCCTGCGGGCAATACTACTGCGCCACGAACCACTTGGTCGGATTTTTTAGCATCAATGCCCAACTGCACAGCAACGTCAATCGACTCATCGAATTTGGCAGTAGCGCACTCTTTAACTAAGTTGAGCGCGTCATCTAAGGAGTAAAACTTATTACGGTCTACTTTGGCTTGAATGACTTTAGTGCGTTTAGATAATTTTGTCATGTTAGAGACCCTCTACCGTAATGCCCATGGAGCGAGCGCTACCTGCGATTGTGCGCACGGCAGCGTCCATATCGGCAGCAGTAAGATCTGGCATTTTTGTTTTAGCAATTTCTTCAGCTTGTGCGCGGGTTATTTTCCCCACCTTATCGGTATGCGGACGCGGCGAACCTTTTTCAATTTTGGCCGCTTTCTTAATCAAGATTGAGGCCGGCGGAGTCTTCATCACAAACGTGAAGCTCTTGTCTGCAAACGCAGTAATAACTACGGGAATAGGTAAGCCAGGTTCCATGCTCTGAGTTTGAGCATTAAACGCCTTACAAAATTCCATAATATTAA
>JBAXGQ010000037.1:0-14375 GCA_037139315.1 Burkholderiaceae bacterium | reverse complement strand
GCGCTGCCAATTTCCATTGCTTGCCCAAAAATGGAGTCCCGTTTATATATTTGATTCGCCAAGATGCGGACTTTAATGCGCTTCAGCTCAGCTTCGGTGACACCTTGGGTGATTAATTCCTGTAGCACCTGACGAATGCCGACTTGCACCTGGGCAACTGTTTTGCCTTTTGCGACAGTGGCATTAATTTGAAATAGTTGTGGTCCGCGTGAAATTAAGTCGTAAGCCGCGTCAACTCCATCTGCTAAACGCTGTTGTTTTACTAAGGCACGAGTTAAGCGGGCATTGTCATAGCCATCTAAAACCCCACCCAAAACCTCTATGGCGAATGGCTCGACTTGGTCAGGCTTACTTGGATCTAAATGGGGCACTTTCCAAGCCATCGTAATCTGTGGGTTATCTGCTGGCGCCTGAACGAGAACATTTTTAATGCCAATTTGTACCGGCTCTATTTGGGGCTTGCGCACGGGTAAAATTTTTGACTGCAGTTGACCGTAATATTGTTCAGCTAAAACATAGACTTTAGCTGGGTCGACATCACCGCTAATAACGACGATAGAATTATTGGGGGCATACCAATTGGCATACCAATTGCGCGCATCTACTGCCTGCATGTTTTCCAAATCATTCATCCAGCCGATAACAGGGTGACGATAGGGTGAACTCATAAAAGCCGTGGCCATCAGAGTCTCATTCATGATGGCATTGGGATTGTCTTCAGTACGTAAGCGCCTTTCTTCCATAATGACCTGAATTTCTTTTTTAAATTCGGCATCGTCAAAATTGAGATTACTCATACGGTCAGCCTCTAGTTGCATGACCGTAGCTAATTTAGATTTTTCTACTTGTTGAAAATAGGCCGTGTAATCAAGCGAAGTAAAAGCGTTTTCACGTCCCCCCACAGCAGCGACTAAACGGGAAAATTCCCCTGTCTTGACCTTATCAGTTCCCTTAAACATCATGTGTTCAAGCACATGGGCAACGCCGGTTTTGCCATTGACTTCATCCATTGAGCCCGCGCGATACCATACCATATGAGCTACGGTAGGTGCCCGATGGTCTTCTCGCACAATCAACCGCAAGCCGTTACTAAGGGTAAATTCCTGAGTCTCTACTTTTGGAGACATTACTTCGGCCGCTGAATAATGAAAAAACAACAATAAAATAAGGGCGAGATAAGTTTTTAATGCTGAGTAGCGCATCGATTAAATCACGATCCGAGAGATTAAATTGATAGAATGCATCTTTTAGATTGTATCGATTATGTTTGGTTTACGTAAAACCCTCGGCGCATTATTTAAATCCAATCAAGCTGATGAAGCTTGGTTTATGGCCTTGGAAGAAGCCTTACTGCAAAGTGATGTTGGCTTACCTACTACTGAAGCCCTAATCACCGCCTTACGGCGTGCCGCTAAATTACAAAAAACAGCTTCGGCGACTGATCTGCAGGCGCTTTTAATTCAGTTAGTGGCTGAGCTACTGAAACCCCTCGAACCTAGCTCGAATCCCCTTCTCAACGCAGTGCCTCTTGCTCGTCCTGAAGTCTGGTTAATTGTTGGCGTAAATGGTGCTGGTAAAACCACTACTATTGGTAAACTGTGTCATCACTTTCAAAACCAAGGCAAATCTATTCTATTGGCGGCGGGCGATACATTTCGGGCTGCCGCACGTCAGCAATTACAGGAATGGGGTTTACGTAATCAAGTTGAGGTTATTACCCAAGATGGCGCTGATGCCGCAGCAGTTGCTCATGATGCGATTCAGGCGGCAATTTCCCGTAAATCAGACATACTCATGATTGATACGGCTGGGCGACTTTCAACTCAAGACCACTTAATGGCAGAGCTGCAAAAAATTAAACGGGTGATTGGCAAAATCTTACCTGGGGCACCGCACCATACCCTGTTAATTTTGGATGGCAATACGGGGCAAAATGGGCTTAGCCAAGTAAAAGCCTTTCATGCTGCGCTGGGCTTAAGCGATTTAATTATTACTAAACTAGATGGCACAGCCAAAGGCGGGGTTATTTGTGCATTAGCCCAATTACTCCAAGGCCCCGAAAAACCCCATATCTTAGCGCTTGGCAAAGGCGAGGGTTTGGCCGATCTCATTGCCTTTAATGCAGATACCTATGCAGCAGAATTATTCAATTAAATCAATTACTTATATTCATAATTTTGTCCTAGCACTCGCTTGCTAAGAGTGCTAAAATGAGGTATTATTAAAGCTCATACCCAAGCAACAATGAACTACAAAAAACGCACCACACCGATAAGTGAAGCGATGCAGCCCGTGACTCGAGCTGGCTCAAACTTTGCTGCTTTTTCTACCCTACCTACCCTTGGGGTTGGTACCTTAGATGCCTATATTAGCTACGTTAATCGCTTGCCGATGTTAAGCGCTGCTGAAGAATTGCATTTATCCCAAGACTACCGTCAGACCGAAAATGTTGATGCTGCTCGTGGCTTAGTGTTATCTCACTTACGGTTAGTGGTTTCAGTAGCCCGCCAATATTTGGGCTATGGAATTCCACATGCCGATTTGATCCAAGAAGGTAATGTTGGACTGATGAAAGCGGTTAAGCGCTACGATCCAAATCAAGGCGCACGGCTCGTATCGTATGCTATTTACTGGATCAAAGCTGAGATCCACGAATATATTTTAAAAAATTGGCGCTTAGTAAAGCTGGCCACAACTAAAGCGCAGCGTAAATTATTTTTTAATTTACGTAGTAATAAACCCACCCTTAATGCCTTATCACCAAGCGAAATTGAGGCTTTAGCAAAGTCGCTTGACGTGCGGGGCACTGATGTTAGAGAAATGGAAATGCGCTTGGCTGGTGGCGACGTCGCACTCGAAGGCGATGATCAAGATGATGAAGCTTATGCACCGATTCAATGGCTTAGTGACGAACGTCATGAACCCACTGCGGTAATGGCTCAAGCTGAGACCCATGCCATGCAAGGGCCAAAACTAGAAAAGGCCTTGCAGGGCCTTGATGAACGAAGTCGGGATATTGTGCAAGCGCGTTGGTTAGCTGTTAATGCCGAGGGCAATGGCGCAAAAACGCTTCATGAGCTTGCAAATGAATATGGCATCTCTGCCGAACGGGTACGTCAAATTGAAGGTGCAGCATTAAAAAAAATGCGCACGCTATTGCAAGATCGTCTTTAAATCTTGGGCCAATACTTCAGGCCCTTGACCATGTTTAATATAAAGCCGTAGCTGTCCCTTTGGATCAAAGACATAACTGCCTGCAGTGTGATCAATGGTGTAAGTATTTGGGGATAAACCTGGAACGCGTTTATAGTAAATTTTAAATTCTTTGGTGAGTCGATTTAAGGCCTCTTCATTGGCAGGTCGTAAACCAATAAAGCTCGGATTAAATGCAGGTACATACTGCTTCAATACCTCAGACGTATCACGCTCTGGGTCAAGTGTAACGAAAATCACTTGCACTTTAGCCGCTTGCGGACCCAATAATCTCATCGCTTCTTGCATTTCAATTAAGGTCGTTGGACATACATCAGGGCAATGGGTGTAACCAAAAAACATCACCACCGCTTTACCCTGATAGTCGGCAAGTGTGCGGAGTTTACCGTCAACATCAATTAAGGCGAAATTGGTACCGAATGCCTTACTACCTGTAATATCGACGTTTTTAAAGGTAGGCTTTGAATCGCAGGCTGCTAATACCCAAGCCAGGGAGAAAAATAAAATAATTCGAGTTATTGCGCGTAAGAAAATAATCATGACAAATTTTAATTGAAGTAATGATCGACGAGGAACGCTGCAAATAATAAGGATAAATAGGTAATTGAATAACGAAAGGTTTTTTTCGCTAATGCATCACTATAAGATATAAACAGAGCAATGACATAGGCCATAAATATGCCCCCTAATATGAGTGCAGAAAGTAAATAAATCCAGCCACTCATGCCATATAAATAAGGTAATACCGTGGCCGCTAAGAGAATGAGGGTGTACAACAAAATGTTCAGAAGGGTAAAACGTTCGCCGTGGGTAACTGGCAACATTGGTAATCCAGACTGCACATAATCGTCGCGCCGATATAGAGCAAGGGCCCAAAAATGCGGGGGAGTCCAAACAAAAATAATTAACACGAGTAACCAGGCTTCAGCTGAAACAGTATTCGTTACTGCCGCCCAACCAAGCGCTGGGGGCATCGCGCCAGATAAACCGCCAATGACAATATTTTGTGGGGTGGCAGGCTTTAAGAGCCAAGTGTAAATAACTGCATACCCCACAAAGGTGGCAACGGTAAGCCACATAGTTAAAGGATTAGTGAAATTCCACAGCACAACCATGCCTACTGAACCAAGCACAATTGAAAAGACAATGATTTGATAAGCGGATAATTCACCTGTGGCCGAAGGACGCCATGAGGTACGCCGCATTTTGGCATCAACGACTTGCTCAATTAAACAATTTACTGCAAAGGCGGCGCCTGCCAATAGCCAAATGCCTACAACTCCACCAATTAATATGCGGTATGGCACCATACCTGGTGTTGCTAAAAACATGCCAATCACGGCACAAAAAACAGCTAATTGCGTTACCCTGGGTTTAGTTAACACCCAATATTGGCGCCACTTAGACATTTTATAAAGCGGCTTCAATTTGAACTCATGCTGTTGCAACTACAGATAAGTGGCGCGGCGACCAACTGGCCCAATAACTCATTCGGACCAAACAAAATACCAGGCCGGCAGCGCCTGCGGTGTGCAAGAGTGCAGCAATTAACGGCCATTGAAAGATGACATTAGAGATTCCAGTGCCTATTTGAGTTAATAAAATAAAAAATAAAGCACTTGCCCACCCAGCGAGCGGAGATTGATGTAAGCGGCCTAAATGCCACCCCCGCCATGTTACCCAACTTAAAGTAATAAATACAAAAACCGCAAAGCAACGATGCGCCCAATGGATAGCGACTAAAGTATCAGCAGTAATATAAGCGCCACTGCGGTCCTGACCTGCTTCGCGCCATAAAGTAAAGCCGCCCTGCAAGTCCATCGGCGGCAGCCACTCACCTTTACAGAGCGGAAAATCTGGGCAGGCTAGAACGGCATAATTAGTGCTAACCCAGGCCCCTAATGTAATTTGGATTAAAAGCATCGCCAAACCAAACACAATCAAATGCATGGGCATCATAGTTTGCCGCCGTGACTGCTGCCACTGCCATTGAGGCCAAGGTTGTTGTGCATACCAGACTAAAGATCCAAAGAAAAGTAATGCCAAAATTAAATGGCCAGTGACGATAATCGGCTGCAATTTGAAAGTTACGGTCCACGCGCCAAACGCGCCTTGCAAGCAGACTAAAAATAACAAGCCAAGGCTAGCGTAAACAGCATGGACACTTAATTTATGACGCTGCCGAAAAGCCATGAACAATTGCACCAAAATAAGTGCTCCTAGACTCATGGCAAGATAGCGATGGATCATTTCGATCCAGGCTTTTATTACTGTTACCGGACCATCAGGATTGGCGGCTTCTTCTAAACGAATTTGTGTAAGGGCTGTCAAAGGGTTTGAGGTGCCGTAACAACCAGGCCAATCAGGACAACCCAAACCAGAATCACTTAAACGCGTAAAAGCACCAAAAACAATTAAATCAAAAGTTAAAAAAACTAAGGCCCAATTTAAGCGTTGAAAATGTCCCCATTGCCGCTGGTACAACAAAATTGCCACTGGAATACCGGCAACAAATAAGGCGATTAATCCAAGCTCTAAAAAAAGGATGAAGTCACTCATCGTAAATTTTCGCCCGTATGGTTAAGTCGCAATAATTTATCCAAATCTTTTCGAATCGCGGCAAAATCGCTTGGCGAAGCTTCCGCAGGAAACCACATCATCTTATCGCCACGGGGGTCAATTAATTGAATTTGCTGGCCAGCATTTTCACGATTGAGCCATTGCTCCCACTGTGCCTTTACGGCCGGCGAAGTGGGCGCATTGATCATCTCAAAACCTGCCGTAGCTTGATCATATGCGCGGCGAATTTCTGGATCAACTGCTTGTCCATCACTGACCACCCATATCAAACGCAGACGAGCGCTTTCTTTGCTCAGTGCTATACGAACTTGGCGCATCAGATATAAAGTTTTAACGCAAGCATCATTACCGACTCGACACGCTGCCGCTGGCCGCGCTACCAATAAAGTCCACTTACCTGTTAATGGAGTTCCCAGCCATTCTGGACTTACTGCTTGAGGAGGAATCACAAAAGTACCAAAATTGGTTTTGCCGACCTCTAGTTTAAAAACATAGTAAGCCAAATAGGATGCGATGACGGGCGCTGCGCAAAATAATAAAAGCAAAATCATTTGAATCCGCCCACGACGAGTCTGCGGATTAGGTCTAGGTAACTCATGCTGAGTTGCCGGTATCAATAATTCCTTATCTTTCACTATGACCTTTATGTATTTTGCTCAATTGCCGCTGTTGTATTAAGCCATGTATCAACCAAAATAGAAAGGCACACAAGGCCAAGGCAAACCACTGAAAAGCATAAGCGTAATGGCGTTCAACTCCAACTGCTTGCGGCGCCCACGTGCGGACTAAACCGTCATTTTGGGCTTGGTCTGCTTGACGCAAAATAAAAGGTAGCTGACTCCATTGGTGCTCTGCTTGTAAGGCGGCAAGATCAAGATTTTGCTGAATGCGGGCTTGGCCTTTGGGTAGGGCAGCCTCAGGTTGAGTAGCCAAATCGAGCACCCGATCTGCATAAGGGAATACTGTTCCCTCGATCTCAATGGATTCAGGGGAAGTTTGCACTTGCGGTAATTGGGTGCGTTCTGCGGCATTACGTGGCACCCAGCCCCGATTAATCCAAATAATATTATGTTGTCCGCTTTCTAAGCGCATTGGCATCATTAAATAAAAGCCTGACTGCCCATTTGCAGATTGAGTACCATTAGGTCGTGGTCGATTATCCAGCCAAATTGCCTGGTCTGGGAGATAACGTCCTAAGGCGCGCATCCGTCGATGGTTTACTTCAGCAAGGGTCCAGTTCTTGGCGCTGGCATCCAAAACGGGTAATTGTTCTTGTAATTGCAAATCACTCGCTAATTGATTTTTTTGGGCGGCGCGTTGCATTTGCCACACTCCCAAAGCACATGCCAAGCTGACTACAAAAAGCATTGCCGCAGTCGCAACCATACGCCGCTTTACTAAACGTATAAATATTTTCAATGGTAGGATTCTGTTATGAAATGGATTATCTTAATTGCTCTCATTCTGATCATCTCGAGCCTCGGCTCGGCTTTATATTTCATGATGAAAGATAGAGGGGGTAGTGCACGCATGGTTCGCTCACTAGCGCTTCGCATTGGCTTATCAATTGCCCTTTTTGCCGGCATTTGGGTCGCTCACTCCCTTGGCTACATCCAAGCCACTGGAATTAAAATTGGGCAGTAATGAAATCCACTTACATCCAATACACTACGATATAAAGCCCAAGCCACACCACATCAACAAAGTGCCAGTACCAAGATGCGCCTTCAAAAGCAAAATGATTCTCGGGAGTGAAATCGCCACGTATAGTACGGCGCAGCACAACCGCTAACATCAATGCACCTAACATCACATGAAAGCCATGAAATCCAGTGAGCATATAAAACGTTGAGCCATACACACCTGAAGTTAATTTAAGCCCGAGCTCATGGTAAGCATGAATATATTCATAAGCCTGAAAACCAATAAAAATAAACCCTAGTAATACTGTCGCAAAAAGTGAGTAAATAGCTTGCTTCCGATTGCCTTCTTGCATCGCATGGTGAGCCCAAGTCACTGTGACGCCAGAGCTCAGTAATAAGGCTGTGTTAATGGTCGGAATTGGCCATGGGCCCATCGTTTGAAATTGGGGAATCAAACCAGCCGGGCCATCATTGGGCCACACAGCAGAAAAATCAGGCCAAAGTAATTTACTTTCAACATCTCCCAGCCATGGCAGACTAATATTACGGGCATAAAATAAGGCTGAAAAGAAGGCCGCAAAAAACATGATTTCCGAAAAAATAAACCAGGCCATCGACCAACGATAAGAGATGTCGACGTTAATGCCATTTTTCCCGGCGTTCGACTCGGCAATGGTATCGCCAAACCAGTTATACAAGACAAATAAAACCCATAAAACACTGCCCAAGACGAGCATGCTGGCCCAAGCAGACTGATTAACCCAAGCTGCCATACCGCCGCCAAAACCAAGCAAGCCTATGCTTAGAAGAACGGGGTAGCGTGAAGGATTTGGAACGAAATAATATGGAACTGAATTAGACGACATGGTCTGCTCTCTGGATAATCAAAAACAATTAAGAATGGCTAACAACGGCTCTCACAATCAAGAGGAGGGTTCCCATAAAAATCATAGCCCCCAAAACCCCTGCAATCACAATATGAACAAAGCTTAAAGACGCGACATCCTCCTGCAAACCCGATTTTTTACGGATTCCTAAAAAGGCCCAAAAAACGGCGCGCATCGACTGCCAGAAGCTACTATTTTTTTTCATCTTAAATAAGCGCCTTAGCTGCTGGAGGAGTTACCGCCTTTTGGCCCGCGTTAATTTCAAAAAAAGTATAAGACAAGGTGATCGTTTTAACGTCTTTTGGAAGGCTCCGATCAACGACAAATATGACTGGCAATTCTTTAGCCTGAAGTGGGCCCAGCGTTTGCTGTTGAAAACAAAAACATTCTAATTTGGTAAAGTATTCCGTGGCAATTTTGGGCGTATAGCTTGGAATCGCTTGTGCCATGATGGGGCGATCAAAATTATTAACAACCTCATACATAATTTGCACCATTTCACCGGGATGAACTTCAAGATAATTTTTGACCGGCTTAAAAGTAAAGGGTCCGCGACTATTGGAGTCAAACTCTACTGTTACTGTACGCGTGTAGTCGACTTGCGTATTGGTTGATTTATTGGGGCGAAAAGCGCGCGTTCCATAATCATTTTTATTGGTTAGTACATTAATGCCAGTAACTTCGCAGAGGGCCTGATACATTGGCACCAAAGCATAGCCAAAACCAAACATCAACACTACTACTACTACTAGCTTTACTAATATTTGGCGATTAAGGGCAAGAAGATTAGTTGGCATTTGGGCGACTGCAATTAAGCTAAGATCACTCTTTTCAACACAATACCCAAGAAAAAGACCAGGGCAATACTGAACAAAATATAGGCTAGGCGCTTGTTATGGTTAGCTTGTTTGGGCTTGTTCACGAAGTTCGCTTTAACCTAACTTAGACATTAATGGGCATGGGCAGGCGTATTACTTGGATGCATCGGCGCATCAAAATCAACCTGTGGTGGTGTTTCAAAAGTATGGAATGGGGCAGGCGATGGAATCGTCCACTCCAAACCTTTAGCGCCATCCCAAGGGCAATCAGATGCTTTTACGCCATGACCCCGATACGCCGGTAAAACGACATAAAGCAGGAAATAAACTTGCATCACCCCAAAGCCTAATCCACTGATTGAAGCAATCATATTGAAATCGGCAAATTGGGTGGGGTAATCGGCATAGCGTCGAGGCATACCTGCTAAACCTAAAAAATGCATGGGGAAAAAAGTGAGGTTGAAAAAAATTAAGGAGCCCCAGAAGTGAATTTTGCCGCGGAATTCATTAGCCATGCGGCCAGTCCACTTAGGACACCAGAAATAAAAACCGGCAAACATGGCAAATAAGGATCCTGCCACTAAGACGTAATGGAAATGAGCCACTACATAGTAGGTGTCTTGCAAACCAATATCGATTGGCGCCATGGCCAAAATCAGCCCAGTGAAACCGCCCATCGTAAAGACGAAAATAAAGCCAATTGCCCAGAGCATAGGAGTTTCAAATGTCATTGAACCGCGCCACATCGTGGCGACCCAATTAAAAATTTTCACGCCCGTAGGTACTGCAATTAACATCGTGGCATACATAAAAAAGAGTTGGCCTGTGACTGGCATACCAGTCGTAAACATATGGTGCGCCCAGACAATAAAAGACAATATCGCGATCGATGAGGTGGCGTAAACCATTGAGCTGTAACCAAATAATGTTTTGCGCGAAAAAGCGGGCACGATTTCCGAGATGATCCCAAAGGCAGGCAAAATCATGATGTAAACCTCAGGGTGTCCAAAGAACCAGAAAATATGTTGGAACATCACTGGATCACCACCGCCTACTGCTGAGAAAAAAGTGGTACCAAAATGCCGGTCGGTCAAGACCATCGTAATCACCCCAGCCAATACTGGCATGACGGCAATTAATAAATAGGCAGTAATGAGCCAAGTCCAGCAAAACATTGGCATCTTCATCAACGTCATGCCTGGCGCACGCATATTCAATACCGTCACGATAATATTAATTGAGCCCATGATGGAAGATGCGCCCAATAAATGGAGGGCAAAAATCGCCATGTCCATACCCGGACCCATTTGCAAACTTAAGGGTGCATAGAGAGTCCAGCCGCCAGCGGGGGCGCCGCCTGGTGCTAAAAAAGAACCAAAGAGCAAGATTGCTGCAACAGGCAAAATCCAAAAACTTAAATTATTCATCCGTGCAAATGCCATATCGGCAGCACCAATTTGTAAAGGGATCATCCAGTTAGCGAAACCCACAAATGCTGGCATGATCGCTCCGAATACCATCACCAAACCATGCATGGTGGTTAATTGATTAAAAAATTCAGGGCGAAAATATTGCAAGCCGGGCTGAAATAGTTCTAAGCGAATACCTAAGGCCATTACACCACCGGCCAATAAACTCACAAATGAAAAGATTAAATACATCGTCCCAATATCTTTATGATTGGTAGCGAATAGCCAACGACGCCAGCCATGAGGCTGATCGTGGGCATGATCATGATCATGAACGCTATCGTGGGTAGTGGAAATGGTGCTCATAGATGACTCTCTTCAGGTCGATTAAATGATGATTAAATAAGGTAAATATATTTATTTGCTTGCAGTACGTGCCGTAATAAAGTCTTGGGTTTGAATTACGTCACCCGTTTTATTGCCCCAGGTGTTACGCGTATAGGTCATTACTGCGGCTAACTCGCCGTCGGATAGCACCCCACTCCATTTCGGCATGGCATTTTTTCCGTACAGCAAAATTTGATATTGGCCCTCTTTAGGTCCAACTACTACCTTGCTACCCACCAAGGTAGGGAATGCGCCTGCACCTGCGCCATTAGCCTGGTGACAGGCGGCACAGTTTGCTGCATACACTTTCGCACCACGTTCTTTTTGCTCATCAAGCGTATAGGTTTTAGTTGGATCGTCAGCATTGCCTGCCATTTCTTTTTTCTTCGCGTCGACCCACTTACTGTAGTCCTCTGCTGAAACTACTTTAACGACGATCGGCATAAAGGCATGTTGGGCACCGCATAACTCGGAGCACTGCCCCCGAAATGTACCGATTTTTTCTGCCTTAAACCACGTATCCCGCACAAAGCCTGGAATAGCATCTTGCTTAACACCAAATGCGGGAACGGCCCACGCATGAATCACATCATTTGCAGTGGTGATAATACGAATTTTTTTATTGACCGGAACCACCATCTCATTGTCGACTTCCATTAAATAGGTCAGCGACTTTGGTTCGAGATTATTTACCTGAGCACGCGGAGTCGAGAGGGTTGATACAAAGCCAATGCCCTCACCTTCGCCCTTGATGTAATCGTAGCCCCACTTCCATTGATAACCTGTGGTTTTAATCGTGATATCGGAATTGGTCGTGTCTTTCATGGCAACTACTGTCTTAGTAGCTGGCAGAGCCATGGCAATGACGATGATTAATGGGATTACTGTCCAAATAATTTCAACTGTGGTGCTTTCATGAAACGATGCAGCTTTAGCGCCCTTTGATTTACGGTGTTTTAAGATGGAATAAAACATCACCCCAAATACACCAACAAAAATTACTGCGCAAATCACGATCATGAACCAATTGAGCCAATGAATTTCTGCCATGATTTTGGTTGCTGGAGCGGGGAAGTCCAGCTGATTGACTTTCGGGCCGCCGGGCATGTCACCATTAGCATGAACTACTGGCGTTATCGCAACGGCTAGCAATGCTCCTAAGGAAAACCAAGCCTTTAAGGCTTTTGCTAATAAATTCATTTCATTCTCTATTTGTTGTGCTGCACAATTTTTACGAATAATTGCGCTTAAAAATGCAAAAATCTATTTCAATCTTGCTGTCTAACACTAGATTATAGGGTTAAATAAGGCGCTGTGAAAGTTGAGCTCCGCTATTTAACCAACAGGAGGACGTATCTTATATTGATAGTAAGCACTTACATTTAAGTTAATCCTTAATCCTCTTTGTTTGAATTTGATCTGGGCTAATAAATGCCGCTTGATTCTGGGTTTTTGAGAGGTGCTTATTCACTACCCAGGCATGCCCGTAAATAATCTCTAAGGTCAATTTTTTCGGTAAAAGGGACTTATTTCCCTGCCAGTTTTCTAGGTTGATGGGTTTTGCCAACAAGCCTAAAGCATGCGCATCGTGCAACATTAACTGCGCCGAGTCGTATTGCAAATCGAGATACTCCATATCCATTACTGGCTCGGCAAATCGTTGCGCAATTAAGGCATCACCTAAATCATGCATATCCCAAGCGCTGGGCAAATGCACTAGACCCAACGCTGTCCTTACCTCTACGTCAAGCGCGTGTAATTCCTTGCCGGTATCGGGGCCCAAATAACTAAAACTAAGTAACCCTCCTTCACGCAGTAGGCGCCAAAATTCAGCAACGATTATTTTTGGATTACCTTGTTCATGAAGCCATAAATTACTCCAAACCAAATCACATGAATTCGGGGCGACTGAAAAAGTGGCTGAAGTCGCTGCTTCGCTAAGATTTAATTGCTTGCCGCCGCCGCTTCGCCATAATAAAATCCAACGCGTCATACGGTACCGAGTAAGCTCGAAGATTGATAAATTCGAGCTCAGGTAAAAAAAGACTTGTGCGGTAGGGAAGCGTTGCACCAACCAATTGGCGTGTGCACCAGGATAATCTGGCGCAATCAAAATAGCCCGCGGGTGTATCTTCACGATGGCCATTTTCTGGCACATGCGTAAAGCAATTTCGGTATAAAGCCATCTCAAAGCATGGGTCATTCGCTGAGTATACTCAGCGCCCCATGCGTAATTTTCATCGCTTTATTGGCGCTTTATTGCCAAGCTGTTGCATTTTGTGCAATCGCGCTCAGGCAGCCACGACCTGTGAGGCCTGTCTTGAATTGTTGCGCTACCAGCAGCAGCACGACAAATTAGCTTGTGTTTGCTGTGGCATTGAGTTGCCCACGACCCCAAATAAAATTCTGGGATCACCAGGGCAGCGCTGTCTTGAGTGTATTAAGACACCGCCGTCTTTTGACTTGAGTTTTTGTCTCGCGCCCTACGCTGGCCAATTGAAAACTGCAGTACAGCAGTTGAAATACCAGCGGCGGCTTGCATATGCTACTGGCTTAGCCCACCTATGGAATCGGTTGATGTGTAAACACTTAGCGCAGTTGCCCCCAGCCTATCTTTTACCCGTTCCCCTGAGCCGTCAAAAATTGGCTGAGCGGGGCTTTAACCAATGCTGGGAAATTGTCAAACATTTAACCCTACCAAAACACCTCAAAGTACTGCCTAATGTCCTACGGCGACGCCATTCCGAGGTTAAGCAAATTTCTGCTGGCCGGCTTGAACGTCAACAAGCCTTAAGTGGCTTATTTTATTTTGAACCCCGTCATGCAGCGCTTTTGGCGCAGCAAGCGGTTATTGTGTTTGATGATGTCATGACCACAGGCTCAACCTTGAATGCAATTGCTAGAGTACTAAAAGATCATGGCGTATATCATGTTCGCAACTGGGTTTTATTACGCACACCGAGGCAATTGACTGATGTTTAATGTAGTACTCTTTGAGCCTGAAATTCCCCCCAATACGGGCAACATCATTCGACTGTGTGCTAATACTGGCGCACAGCTACATCTCATTGAGCCGCTCGGTTTCCCCCTCGAAGATGCCAAGTTGAGACGAGCGGGACTTGATTATCATGAGTACGCAAGCATCGCTGTTTATCCTAACTGGGGAGACTTCCTAGTCAAGCATAACTCTCCACTGCAGCGCCTCTTTTTATTGTCTACCAAAAGTCAGCGAAACTTTTATGAGGCAGAACTTCTGCCAAATGACTATTTTGTTTTTGGCTCTGAAACCAAAGGGGTAAGTGCGGATGTTAGAGCAACCGTGCCACTCGTTAATCAGGTTCGCTTACCCATGCAAGCAAACAGTCGCAGTCTTAATCTTTCGAACTCAGTAGCCATTGTGGTTTATGAAGCATGGCGCCAAAACCAGTTTAAGCACAG
>JBAXGQ010000036.1:0-14740 GCA_037139315.1 Burkholderiaceae bacterium | reverse complement strand
GACTATACCCGCACTACGGTGAACGATTTTTCTAGTCTGGGCTTAATTGAAATGACCCGCAAACGGACTCGGGAATCCTTGGCCCATATTATGTGTGAGCCCTGCCCTATTTGCACCGGCAAAGGAGAGGTTAGAACGCCCCAAACTGTTTGTTATGAAATTTTGCGGGAAATTATTCGTGAACACCGCCAATTTAATCCTAAAGAATTTCGTATCGTCGCTGCTCCCGATGTCATTGATCTTTTTCTAGAGGAAGAAAATCAATTTTTAGCCATGCTGGGTGATTTTATTAAAAAACCGATTCGCCTCCAGGCAGAAGGTAGCTTCCGCCAAGATCAATACGATATTGTCTTAAATTAAAGTCTTCTGAATGACTTTATGAAGTGATAGCTTAGGCGTTAGCAAATTGCAAGCGGTGTAAATTAGAGTACATACCATTATGTGCAATGAGCTCTGCATGCGTGCCATTCTCGATGACTTTGCCATGCTCTAAGACAATGATGCGATTAGCGTGTTCAATTGTCGATAAGCGATGCGCAATCACTAAAGTAGTACGACCACTCATTAAGCGTTCAAGCGCATCTTGTACTTGACGCTCTGATTCAGAATCTAAGGCTGAGGTCGCTTCGTCCAAAATAAGAATGGGAGCATTTTTATAAATCGCTCGAGCAATCGCTAAACGCTGGCGCTGACCACCCGACAAACGATTGCCATTATCACCAATCAAACTATCAATGCCTTCAGGAAGTTCACGAATTAATGCTGACAAATTGGCCGCCTCTAAAGCCTCGATAACCCGGCCCCGATCAATTCCGCCTTGAGCAGCAGACCCATAGGCTACATTGGCCGCAATGGAGTCATTGAATAAAACCACGTCTTGGCTAACAAAGGCAATTTGGCGGCGTAAATCAGTCAATAAGAGATCTTCTAGGGGAATGCCATCGAGGGTAATTTTTCCTTGCGTAGGCCTAAAGAAGCGTGGCAATAAATTCACTAGGGTCGACTTACCACCGCCTGATGGCCCAACAAAAGCCACAATTTCACCAGGCTGAATATGGAAATCTACTTGCTTTAAGGCGTCTTGACGACCCTCGTCCTGCTCGTAAGAAAACGAGACGTTGGTAAATTGAATTTCACCACGGGCTTTCTTCATCGGTGTAGCGCCAAGCTGGCGAGAATCGTCCTCTTCTATCGCCTGGTCGATTAAAGCAAAAATCATTTCTGCAGCCGTCAGACCGCGTTGCAAAGGCTGATTAATATCAGCCAAATGCTTTAAGGGTGAAATGACTAGCATCATGGCCGTTATAAAGGCCGCAAAACCGCCTACCGTAACACCCTCGGTGGCGGATTGCATTAAGGCCACCACCAATACAACCGATAAGGCCATTGAGGCAATGAGCTGGGTAATCGGCTGATTTAATCCGCCCGCAATTGCCGACTTCAAACCAAACTCCCGTAAGCGATTAGCCTTTTCCATAAAACGCTGCATTTCATACTCTTCGCCGCCATGCACTTTAATGATCTTATGACCACCAGCAGTTTCTTCAACGATGTAAGCCAAATCGCTTGTTAATGTTTGCTGTTGTCGATTTAAAGAGCGTAAGCGACGATTAATGCGCCCCATGATAAAAGCAATGACGGGAAAAATAACCAACACTAACAAAGTCAGTTGCCAATTGAGATAAATTAAATAGGCAATTAACCCGATCACCGTCAATGAATCTCTGACCAAGCTGATTAGCATACCGCCCATAATTGAAAGTACATTATTCACTTCAAAAACAACTGCATTAATTAAGCTGGAGGCCGAGTTTTTTTGGAAAAAATCGGTTTTGGCCCGTAAAAGGCGATTAAACATTTGCTCACGCAATTTGAGCAAAACTTCAGTAATCACTCGGGTGAGAAGGTAATTAGAAAAAAACTGGGCAAAACTGCGAATAATGGCTAAACCCACTAAAAAGGCCGGAACTTGCCATAATTTATCGTTCAGCTGTCCCGTAAAACCCCGATCCAAGAGGGGCTTCATCAGCGCTGGAATAGCAGTTTCTGACCCTGCAACCAAGGCCATAGCCAGGATCGCCCCTACAATAAGGGCTGCATGGGGCCGTAAATATTGAACTAAACGGGTCAGGGCTACACGGTCTTCAGCATTCATATAATGAATTATGCCCACCTTATCAGTCATACTCATAACTCGCAATGAAGAAGCCAATTTGGCCGACTGTCTAAACTCCCTTGGAGATTTAGCCACGCAGATCGTAGTTGTCGATACCGATAGCACAGATGAGACCCTAAAAATCGCCACCGCGTTTGGTGCGACCATCTCCCAACCTGCTGATTGGCCGGGCTTTGGCCCCCAAAAAAACCGGGCGCTCGACCTTGCTACTAGCGAGTGGGTTTTATCCCTTGATGCTGATGAACGCCTCACCCCAGAACTGCGAGCTGAAATTCAGCAGGCTATTGAACACCCCCATCAGCAAACCTGTTTTGCCATTCCGCGCTCATCTTGGTATTGTGGTCGCTTTATGCGCCATTCAGGTTGGACTCCAGACTATGTCAATCGCTTATTTTTACGGGGTACTGCGCGCTTTTCAGATGACTTAGTTCATGAGCAGTTAATTAGCAACGCAAACCATGGCAAGCCGATTGGCAAATTGAAACAGCCGATGTTGCACTATAGTTTTATGAATGCAGCACAGGTACAACAAAAAATGCAGCGCTATTCCACCGCTGCGGCTGAACAAGCTTTTGCCCGCGGCAAAAAAAGTTCTCCGCAGAAAGCGATCCTGCATGGTGTATGGACATTCATCCGTACTTATATTTTGCAAGCCGGCTTTCTCGATGGCTCGCAAGGCTTTAGTCTCGCGATTTCTAATATGCAGGGAACGTATCACCGCTATATGAAGTTATGGCGTCTTAATCAACAGCAAATAGCTACCAAAGGCACGCCACCGGTATGATTTCGATCCTGCTGGCAACCTATAACTGGCCCAAAGCCCTTGCGCTTTGCCTTGATTCTTTACGTACACAAACCGATCTTGATTTTGAGATTGTGATTGCCGATGATGGCTCGGATGACAGCACACGGGAGATTATCGATGCCGCGAAGATGCAATTCCCAGTAGCTATTACGCATCTGTGGCAAGCAGATATTGGCTTTCGCAAAACCCAAATATTGAATCAAGCAATTGCGGTTGCGCGAGGTGACTATTTCATTTTTCTTGACGGCGATTGCATTGTGCAGCCCGATTTTGTAGCTCGCCATCGACAGCTTGCCCAAACAGGATATTTGGTAACTGGTAGCCGTATCTTGGTTAACGATCAATTAACCCAACGCATTTTGCAGTGGCCACAATGGAATTTTGCCCAATTTTTAGCGCATAGCTTTGCCTACCGCTTACGCCATGGAATTAACAAGTATTTACCTTTGCAGCTGAAATTCGCCGATGGTACTTGGCGACATTACCGTCAATTTGTCTGGCGCCGTATCAAGGGTTGCAATATGGCCTGCTGGCGGAGCGATGCGCTTGCCATTCAGGGTTTTGATGAAAGCATGACGGGCTGGGGTCATGAGGACGCTGATTTTGTCTTTCGTTTACAAAAAAACGGTGTGCTGCGTAAATCTGGCTCTTGGTCAACTGAAGTGCTGCATTTATTTCATCGGATTCATGATCAAGGTAATGCTGCTGAAAATGCCGCGCATGTCCGCGCGAAAATTATGGCGAAAGCGAAGGTTGATTTGAAATCACCTAAACGCGTCCTATTCATAGCTACCCGGCAAATTGGGGATGTGTTAGTCACCACACCCCTCATTCGACGTGCGCGCGAATTATGGCCAACAGCAGAATTTCACTTTCTTGGTTATCGCGGCAAACTAGATATGCTCAAAGGGAATACAGATATTCAAGAATGGATTGAAACCGCTGATCGTCCTAATTTTAAGGAATATCTCAGCCTCTTTAAGCGCCTCTTTCAACGCTATGATTTAGCCTTAGTAACCCAGCCAAGTGATCGCGCTTATTTATATAGTTTGATAGCTGCACCGCGGCGCGTCGGCGTTGTTGCCAACCATCCGCAAGGCGAGATTACCCAAGAATCAATTAGCTTAAAAAATGCCTGGAAAAAATGGATCAGTCTGCAAAGTATTGAAGTAGATTATTTTCGCCAACACGTCGTAATTGAAAAAATGCGTTTACTAGAACCCTTTGTAAGTCCTGCCACTTTGTTTACTAACCCCATTGCTATTATTCCACCCGCAGCGGCAGATTTAACCCCAGCATTTTTAGCGGAAATTGCTGAAGGACTCCGCACCAATAAATTAGCGGTACTTCATACGGGCCCACTAATGGCCTACAAGCGTTGGCCCCTCGGGTATTGGCAAATTTTAGTAGTCTATTTAGTAAGGCAGGGTTGGCAAGTCGTCTTAAGCGCATCGACTGCAACCCAAGATTTAGAATTAAATGATGCTTTAATGTCACTGTTAGATCCCGCCATACGAACGCATGTGGTCGATACCAAAGGTACTTTATCGATTCCACAAATGGGTAGTTTATTGCGGCAAGCAAAACTTTATGTTGGTGTTGATACCTCAATTACGCATTTAGCCGCCGCGTGCGGTACCACTACTATTGCCCTCTTTGGCCCTACTCCCCCTAGTAATTTTGGTCCTTGGCCGAATGGCTTTATCGGTACTACACCGTATGCGCTTCGGGCCCGTAGTCAAACTGTGGCGAACGTCACTATTTTGCAAGGTCCAGGAGAGTGTGTGCCCTGCCGCAAAGCAGGTTGCGATGATCGTGCCGATAGCCGTAGCGTCTGTCTCGACCAATTAGAGCCGAGTGAAGTCATTAGTGCAATTGAAGCAAGTTACTGATACTGTACGACTACTGCATTGGCTTGCTTAGCAGCAAATAACTGATGCAAGCTATGCAAACAAGCATCATCAGGATATAAACGTAATTCATCGGGAAATTGCATTAAGCAAGCCCCGCCTTTTGCTGTTACTGCAGCAGTCAATGGCAAACCGCGCACCACATCATTACTCGGTTTCACCCGATTGGCAATCAAATAGGGATCCATTTGACTGCGCAACATTTTTAAATCAATACCTGCATCAATGCACACATGGACATTACGCGCAAAGCGTAACCGGGCGCCAGCAATATCCATCACCTGCTCTGCGACCACCCGCATTCCACCCGAAAACTTATCTGGCATCACATTGACTTTAGCAATGAGTAGCTCGTCTTCCTTGAGCCATGGTCGATTGGGTTCGTATACTTCGCTGTACAAGGTGACTTCCAGAGCGGCTGACCCATCATCAATCGTCGCAATCATCATGCGCCCGCGTTGGCCAGTTAGCATCCGTGCCGACGTAATAATGCCAGCCACCAATTGATCTTTGCCTTCGGTAATTTTACGCAACGGTTGGCGAACAAAATGCTCAACTTCCAGACGATAGGCATCAAAGAGATGGCCAGTAAGGCATAGGCCCAAAGCGGTTTTTTCTTCTTGTAAACGTTTCTTTTCAGGCCAAGGTGGTTCACGAACTAGCTCAGGTAAATGCTGCTCACCGTCATCTGCTGAATCGAATAAGCTCACCTGGTGAATCGATGCTTCAGCCTGTTCAGCCGCCTCAATTGCCCTTGCTAACGAAGCTAAAAGCGTGGCCCGAATATCGTATCCTTTTGCTCCCGAGTTTTGCTCTACAGGATATAAAACATCAAAAGCGCCTGCACGCAATAAAGCTTCAATAGCGCGACGATTCACTTGGCGCCGATCAATGCGCGCACAAAAATCAAATAGGTCTTTAAAGGGGCCGCCATTTTCCCGTACTTTTACTAAGGCTTCAATGGCTGCTTCGCCTGTTCCCCGTACGGCACCTAGTCCATAGCGAATTTGATGCAGGGGTAAATCAACAGCATCTTCAGCCAGCCGCAGGGGAGTAAATTCATAAGTTCCGGTATTAATGTTCGGCGGCAAAACAGTAATACGATTTTGCAAGCAATCGTCATACAAAATTTTGACTTTATCGGTATCGTCCATCGCCAACGACAAGTTGGCTGCCATAAATTCAGCGGGGTAATGTGCTTTCAGCCAAGCAGTTTGATAAGCTAATAAGGCATAGGCCGCAGCATGTGATTTGTTAAATCCATAGCCCGCAAAACGCTCCATCAAATCATAAATTTCGTGCGCTTTGCCCTCACTAATTCCGCCTTGCTTCGCGCCCTCACTAAAAATTTTACGATGCTGCGCCATTTCTTCAGGCTTTTTCTTGCCCATTGCCCGACGGAGTAAATCAGCGCCACCTAAAGAATAGCCCCCAATGGTTTGAGCCATTTGCATCACCTGCTCTTGGTAAACCATGATGCCGTAGGTTTCACGTAATACAGGTTCAATACGGGGGTCGGGATATTCGACTTTTTGTCGACCATGCTTACGACTAATGTAATCAGGGATAAGATCCATTGGCCCTGGACGATATAAAGCAACGAGGGCGATAATATCTTCAAAGCGATCGGGCTTGGCTTCGCGCAGCATACTTTGCATGCCCCGACTTTCTAATTGGAAGACTGCAACAGTATTGGCCTTTTTCAGAATTTCAAACGGTGCAGGATCATCAAGTACGATTTCACCAATATTCCAGTTCGTGCGTTCTGCATGTAATGCCCGAATCCAGCGTTCAGCAGCTGCCAGAATGGTAAGTGTGGTTAAGCCTAAAAAGTCAAACTTCACTAGGCCAATGGCCTCCACATCATCTTTATCAAACTGACTAATAACCGTATGGCTATCTTGATCTTTAGAGTCTTGCGTATAGAGCGGACAAAAATCAGTTAACTTACCTGGGGCAATTAAAACGCCGCCAGCATGCATCCCCACATTGCGGGTGATGCCCTCTAATTGCTGAGCTAAAGCCAATAATTGTTTAACTTCATCTTCATTTTTTTCACGTTCGGCTAATTGTTTTTCTTCTTTTTTAGCCATTTCAATGGTCACAACTTGACCAGGCTTATTCGGTACTAACTTGGCAATGCCGTCGACAAAGTTATAGCCTTGTTCGAGTACGCGCCCAACATCCCGAATGGCTGCCCGCGCAGCCATCGTGCCAAACGTCACAATTTGGCTTACGGCATCTGCGCCATATTTATCTTTTACATATTGAATGACACGGTCACGACCATGTTGACAAAAATCAATATCAAAGTCGGGCATAGAAACCCGTTCTGGATTTAAAAATCGTTCAAAAAGTAAGTTATATCGCAAAGGGTCAAGATCAGTAATTCCTAATGAATACGCCACTAGAGAACCGGCTCCTGAACCACGACCTGGACCAACAGGTACACCATTATTTTTTGCCCAATTAATGAAGTCAGCCACAATTAAAAAGTAGCCTGGAAAACCCATTTGCTCAATGGTTTTGACTTCGAAAATTAAGCGCTCACGATAGCGCGACTCGTTAGCGGCGCGCTCCTTCGGAATAGGGAAATTGCGCTCAAGATGACGTTCCAAGCCCACTTCAGCCTGTTGCAATAAATAATCACCTAAGGTAATTCCGGGGGGCGTCGGAAATTCGGGTAAACGCGGTTGACCTAATATCAAAGACAAATTACACCGCTTAGCAATTTCTACCGTATTCGCTAACGCGCTAGGTAAATCGGCAAAACGCGTCGCCATTTCAGCTTGGGTTAAAAAATATTGCTCAGCAGTAAATTTTTTCTGGCGTCGTGGGTTACCTAGTAGCTCGCCTTCAGCAATACAAACGCGTGCTTCATGTGCCGTGAAATCCTCTTTTTTTAGGTATTGCACGGGATGCGTTGCGACCACCGGCAATGTCATTTCACTAGCAAGCTGGCAAGCAAGTTGAATATGCTGTTCATCTTGGGCATGCCCTGCGCGTTGAACTTCAATGAAATAAGCCTCAGGAAAAATGGCTTGCCAACGTTTAGCGGCCGCTCGCGCGATCTCTTCTTGGCCATTTAATAGGGCTTGACCAACATCCCCAAGGTGCGCACCGGATAGCGCGATCAGTCCACTAGCTAAGGTTTTGCCTGCCGCTCGATCTGACGCTTTTGCAGCAGGTTCTAAAAACCATTCCGGCTGAATTTCTGCACGCCCACGCGCTTGGTTATTTAAGGAGGCACGACTTAAGAGTTGGCACAAATTGAGATAACCTGCGTGGTTTTGTACTAGCAATACTAGGCGGTAGGCTTGATCGGGGTCCTGTGCATTGCTAATCCACACATCACTACCGGCAATCGGCTTAATTCCTTCGGCACGCGCTTTGCTATAAAACTTGATTAAGCCAAATAAATTACTCAGGTCAGTTATTGCAAGGGCGCCCATCTGATCTTTTTGGGCTGCCGCCACGACCTCATCAATCCGCACCACACCATCCGTAATCGAAAATTCGGAATGTATACGTAAATGAACAAATTGGGGCGTAGCCATGAGATGATTTTAGCTGTGTCTATACCTCAACCCACCACAATTTTTGGTTCCAGCTATCGGGGGCGCTTTGCGCCTTCACCCACTGGGCCCTTGCACTTAGGATCCCTTGCTACAGCCTTGGGAAGCTGGTTAGATGCCCGCGCCCACCAAGGGAAGTGGTTGCTCAGAATTGAGGATGTCGATGTCCCGCGGTCGTTGCCCGGAGCAACCGCAACCATCCTGCATCAACTCAACACCTGCGGCTTGCAATGGGATGAGGAGGTCTACTACCAATCTCAACGTACCCCAAATTATGAAAGCGCCCTGCTACAGCTATTTCAAGCGGGCTTGGTTTACCCCTGTACCTGCTCTCGCCAGGCTATTGTTAATGCCCTAGCAGCCCAAGGTACGCATCCTGGGCGGCATGAGGAGCTCATTTATCCGCGTATTTGTCGCCCAACGCCCATTCCCCACACTCTAGCCAACTCGGAATTCGCTAATTTGGCCAGCCCAGTAGCTTGGCGTATTGCGCTTGAATCAGAGGAGCTCAATCAAAGCGTAGGGGATTTTGTTCTAAGGCGTGCAGATGGCTTTTTTAGCTACCAAATGGCAGTAGTGGTAGATGATGCTGCCCAAAATATCACGCATATCGTTCGTGGTGCAGATTTAGCCAGCAATACAGCTCGACAAATCTATTTACAAAGCCTTTTGGGATACCCAACCCCACATTATTTGCACTTACCCTTAGTGCTAGATCAGCAAGGCGATAAGCTCAGTAAACAAACGATGGCTACTGCAATTGCTACTGATAATCCGCAGCTCACCTTGCAAGCACTGCAATCCGCAGCAAGTCATTTAGGGCTTACTTCTTTACCCAATGACTCTCACGTCACGATTGCTGAATGGTTATTGGCAGCAACAAAGGCCTGGCGAGAGCAGAAAATTTAAATCCGAATCAAAACTTTTGGATTAAATGGGTTTTTTCTTGGCACCACCCAAGAGCGCACCAACGAGGGCTTTGGCAGGCGTAATTACTGGCTTTAAGGGTGATGATTTCGTTGGTCCGCGATTAGCGTCGCCACTCTCTAAGAGAGCCTCAGCGCCAGCTTCATTGCTAGCTTTAGGTGTGGCTTGATAAGGTTGATAAAAGAAGGGGTCGACAGCTTGCTTTGGTTTTGGTGCCGGCTTGGATTCGCCGCTTCTAGCCTCGCCTCTACCGCTTCGCCCTCGCGCAGGCACATTACTAGAAACAAAGTTGGACTCTGATAATGGGGCGATATCCAACTTCCGTTTTAATAACTTCTCAATATCATCAAGCAAGCGCTTCTCACTAGAGTCAACTAAGGCAATCGCATCGCCTTTGCTGCCAGCTCGTCCAGTACGACCAATGCGGTGAATAAAATCTTCAGCACTAAACGGTAACTCATGATTAATGACGCAGGGCATATCGGGAATATCTAAGCCACGCGCTGCAACATCTGTAGCTACCAAAGCCTCGATGGCGCCAGACTTAAAAGCGTCTAAAGTTAAAGTACGCTCACCTTGACTTTTATCTCCATGCAAAGCGCCAGCTTTAATGCCATCCCGCTCTAGGGCTCGTGCCAACCTTGCACAGCCCAAGCGACTATTGGTAAAGATTAAGTATTGCCGAGGAAAGCCTGCTTCAGTGCGCTCATGAATAATGCTCACAATAGCTGCTTGCTTATTTTCAGATGAAACTAAGTGGGCTACCTGCTTGACGGTATCGGCGGCAGCATTTTGGCGAGCCACCTCGACCGTTGCAGGATTGCGTAAATAACTTTGCGCAAGCTTTTTAATTTCAGGTGAAAAAGTCGCTGAAAATAATAAGGTTTGACGTTTAGCTGGAATCAAATTAATAATGCGCTGCAAGTCGGGCAAGAAGCCCATATCTAACATCCGATCGGCCTCATCTAAGACCAGGATTTCGACTTGCGATAAATTCGCCGTCTTTGAACCTAGGTGATCGAGCAAGCGGCCGGGAGTGGCAATTAAAATTTCAACACCAGCACGCAAAGCTGCAACCTGCGGTTGCATATCAACCCCTCCAAATACCACGGCAGTCCGTAAATTAGTATGGCGGGAATAATTAGCGGCATTTTCGGCGACCTGATCACTTAATTCGCGTGTGGGAGTTAATACCAAAGCCCGAATCGGATGGCGTGCTGGAGAAGCGCTGCCACTGGATAAGGGTAATAATTTTTGAATAATTGGCAAAATAAAGGCCGCCGTCTTACCGGTTCCTGTTTGCGCCGCACCCATGACGTCTTGCCCTGTCAGAACAATGGGGATCGCCTTTGCTTGAATTGGTGTGGGAAGGGTATAGCCCTGCTCAGCGATCGCCTTCAGGATGAGGGGATCTAAAGCAAAATCAGTAAAGGCTGCCACGGGGGCATTAGGAGAATCTTCAGATCCGCCATTGAGCGGAGTATTGGCAGGGGAATTTACTTCAGGAGCAGAATTAATCAAAATACCTTATCAAAATACAAAAAAGCCCTTTTAAATTAGCGGCTTACGAAAGAGCGGCAATGCCGGCTTGGGCGATGCTAGCATCCTCAGCAGATTTAACGCCAGATACGCCTACAGCCCCTATAGTAAACCCATCCACCACGATATTGATCCCACCCTCTAACATGCCACCAATATGTGGCGCCGATAAGAAGGAAATGCGTCCGTTATTAATAATTTCTTCATAGACGCGACTTTCACGTTTGCCCATTGCAGCAGCACGCGCTTTTTCTTCGGCTATATAGGTTGAAACAGGAGCGCACTCATCACGGCGAATTAAACCTAAGAGATGACCCCCGTCATCACATACGGCAATCGTCACCGCAAAATTACCAGCTGCTGCAAAAGCATCTGCCGCATTCAAAATTTTCTGCACATCAGCTTGAGTGAGGTAGGGCTTTTTAGCTAGCATGGTAATTTTTTTCAAACAAGAACAGGGCTGTCGGCTTCTCTTTCAATCTTATTAGTAGCTGATTTTAGGAAATCTTGCGCGGCCACTACGCCACTAGCTTTGGGTTTGTAACCCATATTTTGCAGACCCATTTCAACCCCACTTAAGGCTGCCATGAGGGTTAAGTCATTGCAATCGCCGAGGTGACCAATACGGAATACGCGACCTTTAACACGACCCAATCCTGTACCTAAGGCCAAATTAAAGCGCTCTAAAATGTGTTTACGCAAAGCATCAGAATCCATGCCCTCGGGTGCCAAAATTGCCGTATTCACTGGTGAATAGGCATTGGGATCTTGACACTGATTTTCTAGGCCCCAAGCGGCTGCAGCACGACGGCAGGCTTCACCTAAACGCTTATGTCGAGCAAAGATATTGTCTAAGCCTTCAGTATTCATCATATCTATTGCTTCATGCAAACCATAGAGCAAGTTGGTATTCGGTGTGCTTGGCCAAAAGCCTTGCTTGTTAAATTCGATGATGTCGGTCCAATCCCAATAGGCACGGGGAATTGTCGCTTTCTTACTAGCATCAATGGCTTTTTGCGAAATCGCATTAAAACCTAAGCCGGGCGGCAACATTAAACCTTTTTGTGAGCCCGCAACCGTCACATCAACGCCCCACTCATCATGGCGATAATCAGCAGAACCCAAACCAGAGACTGTGTCTACTAATAACAAGGCTGGGTGCTTAGCATTATCAATTGCTTTACGCACCGCAGGAATATTCGAAGTGATACCAGTGGCAGTTTCGTTATGCACAACACAGACTGCTTTAATTTCGTGTTTAGTATCTTGCTTTAAACGCTCTTCTATTAAATTGGCATCAACACCCCAGCGCCAGGCAGCATCACCAGGCTTGGAAATAATTTCAGCATTTAAGCCCAATTTTTTTGCTAACACCATCCACAGATGCGCAAACTGACCGGTTTCGTAACCTAAGATTTTGTCGCCGGGATTTAAGACATTGACTAAAGCACTTTCCCAAGAACCGGTTCCAGAGGCAGCGTAAATAATTACGGGTTGCTTAGTTTTAAAGATTCCTTTAACGTCCTCTAAAACCTTTAATGCTAAAGCTTGGAACTCGGGGCCGCGATGGTCAATGACCTGATAGCTAATTGCGCGCAAAATACGGGGTGGTACTGGGCTTGGGCCAGGAATATTGAGAAAATGGTGGCCCGAAGGGTGTGTGTCAAGTTTCAACATGGAGTCTCCTAAATTAAAAATATTTTTTATGCTATTGATAGCTTGCTAAATATGGTTCTTTATAGCATTTTGCCATATATTGCCATATGTTGAATAATTACGCATTCCCGGCCGAAATTGCCACTCGCTTGCGTAAAAACGTCAAGGGGGCTTTATTCACGGATCTCGCCACTCGCGGCCGCTATGCCACTGATGCCTCGATTTACCAGCAATTTCCCTTAGCAGTCTTGATTCCGCAAGATGCTGAAGACGTTAAAACTGCTCTGGCAGTAGCCGCAGAATTTGCTATTCCTGTTTTACCCCGTGGTGGTGGTACCAGTCAATGTGGCCAAACCACAGGCGCGGCGTTAGTAATCGACAATAGCCACGCCTTTCGCAATATCCTCGAAATAGACCTAAATCGAGCCGAGGCCGAGGTTGAACCAGGGGTAGTGCTCGACCACCTCAACGCCAAACTTAAAGCGAGTGGTTTATGGTTTCCAGTGGATGTTTCAACCGGTGCGCAAGCCACGATTGGCGGAATGGCCGGAAATAATTCCTGTGGCAGTCGCTCCATTGCCTACGGCAACATGGTGCATAACGTACTTGGCATCGAAGCTTGGTTAGCCAATGGCAAGGTTGGGCAGTTTGGCCCTTATGCTCAAAGTTCAGGCGTCGCTAAAGAATTAGGCGCCTTTGTTAAAGGTCTGGCCGAGCAACTGCAACCCGACATAGAAGCCAATTGGCCCAAGGTATTGCGCCGTGTTGCCGGTTACAACCTCGATATTTTTCATCCCCAAAGTGAATTACCGTATACCACTGACAGTAGCGTCAATTTAGCGCACCTCTTGGTTGGTAGCGAAGGTACCTTGGCGTATTTCAAATCATTACGCTTAAAGCTAGCTCCTTTGCCGCAACATAAAGTTCTTGGAGTAGTGAACTTCAAGAGTTTTTACCGTGCAATGGAAAGTGCGCAACACCTGGTCAAGTTAGGCCCAAGCGCAGTGGAATTAGTCGATCGCACGATGATTGATTTAGCCCGCAGTAATCCGAGCTTCAAGCAAGTCATCGAAACCGCATTAATCGATCCTCAAGCAATAACCCCTGAAGCAATTCTGTTAGTTGAATTTTCAGGAGAAAGCCAAGCACCTCTGCTAGCGCAATTACAAAGCTTACAAGAGTTAATGGGCGATCTTGGTTTGGCTAATAGTGTTGTACCCATGATTGATACACATTTACAAAAGAATTTATGGGAAGTGCGTAAAGCGGGTCTCAATATCATGATGAGCCTAAAAGGAGACGGTAAGCCCGTCAGCTTTATTGAAGATTGCGCTGTGCCCCTGGAGCACTTAGCCGATTACACCCAGGCCCTTACTGAGGTGTTTACCAAGCACGGGTCACGCGGCACCTGGTATGCCCACGCATCAGTGGGTACCTTACATGTTCGGCCAATTTTAGATATGCGCCGCGATGGTGCGCAGAAAATGCGTGCCGTAGCTGAAGAGGCTGCAGAATTAGTGCGGCGCTATAAAGGTGCATACAGCGGTGAGCATGGAGATGGCTTGTGTCGTGGAGAATGGATCTCGTGGCAATTTGGTCCCAAAATTACTGCTGCTTTAGGGGCAATCAAAACTGCTTTTGATCCGCAACATTTGTTTAATCCCGGCAAGATCATTGATCCGCCAAAAATGGATGACTCGATTTTGTTTCGGTATCCGCCCAACTACGCCATCATTCCCTTAAAGCCTGCACTCGATTGGTCAGCTTGGGATGTACAAAATAATCCTGTCACCGAAGCGATCTCTGCGCCAGGCACGGGTGGCGATCCGGCCTTAGGTTTAGCGAAAGCCATTGAAATGTGCAATAACAATGGTCATTGCCGTAAGTTTGACGCCGAGGTAATGTGCCCAAGTTATCGAGTTACTAGGGATGAAAAACATTTGACCCGCGGCCGCGCAAATACGTTACGTTTAGCGATGTCGGGTCAATTGGAGCAGGATGCCATTAGCTTAAGCGATCCATTAGCCACTGATGCAGTTAAAGAGGTGATGGATTTATGTGTTAGTTGCAAAGCCTGCCGCCGTGAATGCCCCACCGGGGTTGATATGGCGAAAATGAAAATTGAATTTTTGCAGCGTTATAAAAAACGGGT
>JBAXGQ010000035.1:0-15458 GCA_037139315.1 Burkholderiaceae bacterium | reverse complement strand
GCTCATGTCGATTTGCCCCGCAATATCATTGCAGCCATGAAGGCAGTGAAGTTAAAGCGCTATTTACACATGAGCGCGCTTGGCGCAGACTCTAATGGCCCCTCGATGTATCAACGCAGTAAAGGTGATGGTGAAAAATTAGTTCAAGAAAGTCATTTAGATTGGACGATCTTTCGACCCTCCGTAATTTTTGGCGCAGAGGATCAATTTATTAATCTCTTTGTCAAGCTAACTAAAATTTCTCCGGTCATCCCCTTGGCCCATTCCACTGCTTTATTTCAGCCTGTAAGTGTGGATGATGTCGCCACGGCGTTTATTCAATCGTTACAGCGCCCACAGACCATTCATCAAGTTTTCGATTTAGTCGGCCCAGAAATTTTCTCGATGGCCGACCTGGTTCGTTTTGCCGCCCGTAAAGCGGATGCACCAGGTTGGATTATTCCGCTCCCGGCAGCAATCGGTTATCTACAGGCCCTGGCATTTGAATATGGGCCGGGACCCACCCTCATGTCGCGAGATAATATTGCCTCAATGTCCTTACCTAATGTATTACCAAGTAATGGTCGCGATGCCCTCACCCTCGATTTTGGAATTGCTCGTAAACGCTTAGAAAGTATGCTGACTTGAAAATATATGCTGTCGGTGGGGCAATCCGCGATACCTTATTGGGATTACCAGTGCATGATATTGACTATGTCGTAGTGGGGTCTAGCCCGGCGGAAATGATTGCTTTAGGTTTTCGGCCAGTAGGCAGCGAATTTCCAGTTTTCCTCCATCCGACCACGCAAGCAGAATATGCCTTAGCGCGTACTGAGCGTAAAACGGGACGCGGTTATCAGGGCTTTATATTTCATGCTGAGCCAGATGTCACCTTGGAGGAAGATCTTGGACGACGTGATTTAACAATCAATGCGATGGCGCAAGCGCTCGATAGTGCGGGGCAGTTAAGCGGGCCCATTATTGATCCTTATGGCGGCCAAGCCGATTTAGCAAGCCAAACCTTGCGCCATGTTTCGCCTGCATTCACCGAAGATCCTTTGCGCTTATTACGGCTGGCGCGGTTTGCAGCAGCACTACCGCGTTTTGCCATTGCACCAGAAACAATGCTGGTGGCACAAAGTATTGTCCGCTCGGGTGAGTTACAAGATTTATCAGCTGAGCGTATTTGGCAAGAAATATCACGCGGCTTTGGGGCCAATGAGCCCTTAAGGATGCTTGAAGTGTTCCAGGCAACTGGGGCAGCACCAATACTACTAGCGCGTGGCACCGAGGAACAGCTCGCCGATGGGCAGGCCTCTAAAGCTTTGGCAATAGCACTGAATTTAATTTCGCCGAGTGAAGATAAAGCTACTGATGTTTGTGCAGTCATATTAAGTAATTTATCTGCTGCCGAAATTACCCAGTGGGCCGAACAAGTACGCATGCCACATCGAATTCGTGACTATGCCCTTCTTTTTTCTGCATTACGGAATTTAGTATTGGCAGGTCCGCTTAGCGCACAAGGTGCCATGACTTGGTTTAATCGTGCCGATGTCTGGCGCAAGCCCGAACGCGCACAAGCACTCTTGCACTTACTGAAACAATTGAATTTGCTTTCTGAGCCTTTGAAATTAGCATTAGAGGCAGCGCAAGAAGTTGATACCGCACAAATCGCGCAAGCGAATACGAGCCTGCAAGACCTCAATACTCAGTCGGTCGCTCCCCAGAAAAATCCGGGTGAGGCCATTCGAATTGCCATCGAGACAGCTCGCTTAAAGGCCATCGAACCCTATTGCGCTAAAGCACCTTAATTCATTCAGCGAGGCGATTGCGTCCGCCCAAACCTGGCAATATCGATAAATCTTCTGCCAAAGGAAAAATGGCATGCAGATTTTTGGTGAAAGCAAAGACTTTAAAAAGTTCGCCCATCTCTGCTTCCGATAATAATTTTTGGAGCGCTTGAGAAATCGGTAAAAATTGTTTTGGATTATTTGGATCGCCAGCTTGTAGGGCTAAATCGCCAATGCCCGCCTCCAATAGAAAACTGCCCTGATTATTTAGATAAAGCGCATCTGCGCCAAAATTTAGTGCTGCTTTACTAATGCCACTCCACTCAACATGGCTAGTTAAGTCACATAAGCCCGGCAGATAAAACGGATCGGTCATACTCTGGTGGCGATGGTGAATCATGAGCGAGCCCGCTTGACGCTGCGGGTGATAAAACTCATGGGCAGGAAAACCATAATCAAAACTTAAAAATAAGCCAGTTTGTAAATTGCGGGTGAGAGTACTAATCCAATCATTTGATTGGGGATGAATTTCCGTGGTGTAGCCTTCAGGAAAGTCAGCAGTATTTTGTAAGTTGTGGGGTAGCAAGTCCTGAGGCACTGCTCCACCAGTTGACCATTGCAACTGTTCAGCCACTACACCAACGCCTTGAAAAAACCAACGACCTTGTTGCAGCATGATCACCTCACAAGGCAAGGCATCTAAAACTTCATTAGCTAAGATGATGCCAACAAATGTTTTGGGCATGGTTTGTAACCACCGTAATTCAGTATGCCAAGCATGCTGCTTTTTGGCTGCCGCTAAGCGTTCTTGTTGGCGTTTTGCCAGATCAGGGGAAATTTCTAAAATGTCATAGTGTGCAAGGGGCGCGCCAAGTTGGGTCAGTTGCTGCACTACGGTTTCTGCCAGCTTTCCACTCCCAGCGCCAAATTCTAAAATATGGGGTGGCAGACCAGCTTGTTGCAAGGCATGCAAGCATGGTGCTAGGCAATTTGCGATGGTTTGGCCAAATAAGGGAGATAGTTCCGGGGCGGTAATGAAATCGCCTGCGGGCCCAAATTTAGGTAAATCTGTACTGTAATAGCCATATTCAGGGGCATAGAGCACCATCTCCATATAGCGCGAGAAGGGCATCCAACCCCCATTTTGGCTAATTTGGGCCTTAATTTTTTGCAGGAGCAACTGGCTACGCTCCATTTCTGATCGGCTCAAGGTAATATCCATAACTCACAAGTCTAAGAGAGTTTCAGTTTGCATGAGCATTAGCCCTGCCAATCCATCCCCAAATCAGGCGGTATTAATTACCGGAGCGGCTAAACGCTTGGGTCGCGAGATCGCCCTTGAGTTTGCTCGGCAGGGTTGGGACATTGCTTTACATTATGGCCATTCGCATGCTGAAGCGGAGGCTACGCAAGCTGAAATTACCGCACTCAAGCGACGTTGCCTCATCTTTCAAGCTGATTTATCAATTGAGGCTGACATCCAGCAGTTATTTACTAGTGTTGAAAAGGCGTTTGGTCCCCTTACATGTTTAGTTAATAGCGCCGCTAGTTTTGAATACGATCGACCTAGTTCGCTTGAAAGCCCATTTCGAACCCCATTTTTGCTTGATGCTATGAAGTTGAATTTGGCGGCCCCCATTTTGCTAACGCAGTTAATGTATTTGCAGCAAAAAAAACAAGTGCTAAATAGTGTTAATGAGCAGCGTACTGTTGTACCTGTGGCGATTCAATTATTGGATCAAAAATTAATTAATCCGAATCCGGATTACTTTTCCTATACGCTTTCAAAATATGCACTGCAAGGCGCAATCCAATTATTAGCCTTAGATTTCGCTCCGCAACTGCGGGTTGTCGGTCTAGCCCCAGGCATTACACTGCCATCAGGCGATCAAACTCCCTTGGGATTTTCTCAGGCACACCAAATGACGCCCTTAGGTAGATCATCAAGTCCCGAAGATATTGGCAAAGCAGCAGTCTTTTTAGCTAGTGCTAAAGCCATCACTGGCACTACACTTTACGTTGACGGGGGTCAGCATTTATTCCCTTCAGTACGCGATATTATGTTTACAACCCCTTAGGCCAAATTTATGCAAGTGAATCATCCCTTACTTAATCTCATGGAGTACCGACGTTTATTTTTAGAAGATTACGAGGTATATATCAATATTGGCGTGCATGATCATGAAAAAAAAGCGGAGCAACGCGTGATTTTGAATGTCGATTTATATATCCCGATTCAAATCAATACGCCTAAGGAAGATCGCCTAGAAGAAGTGGTTGATTATGATTTTATGCGTGAGACTATTCGGCTGCGTACCCAAAAGGGCCACATTCATCTACAAGAAACTTTATGCGACACCATCGCCGATGCGATGCTGGAACATCCAAAGGTAGTAGCAGTCAGAATATCTACCGCAAAGCCCGATGTTTATCCTGACTGTGCTTCAGTGGGGGTTGAAATTTTCCGAGTAAAGCCAACTTAAATCAGCCTCTGGACATAATAAAAATGGATGCGCGCAAAGTTGTATTTGAGGAAAATAAGCTAGAAAAGAAATTATCTCGCTTGGTTGGTCAAGCGATTGGTGATTTTAATATGATTAGCCCCGGCGACAAGGTGATGGTCTGTGTCTCTGGCGGTAAAGATAGCTATGCTTTGCTCGATATTTTGTTGAAGTTAAAAGAGCGCGCACCAATTCAATTTGACATCATTGCGGTTAACTTAGATCAGCGCCAACCAAACTTTCCAGCACAAATATTGCCTAATTATTTATCTGGCCTGCCAGTGCCATTTCATATTGAGACACAGGACACCTATAGTATTGTGAAGCGAGTGATTCCTGAAGGTAAAACAACCTGTGGCTTATGTTCGCGTTTGCGGCGTGGAATCTTATATCGCGTTGCGAGCGAGTTAGGCGCAACAAAAATTGCCTTAGGGCATCATCGCGACGACATTTTAGAAACCTTCTTGCTGAATATATTTTATGGCGGAAAATTAAAAGCGATGCCGCCTAAATTGCGTTCAGATGACGGTAAGCATATTGTGATTCGCCCACTCGCCTATGTCCCAGAGCGCTTACTTGAGCGTTATGCTAGCGTTATGCAGTTCCCCATTATTCCGTGTGATCTATGCGGCAGCCAGCCTAATTTACAACGCGGGGCAATGAAGCAAATGTTACGCGACTGGGAGAAAAAAAATCCTGGCAGAGTAGAAAATCTATTTCGCGCCATGCATCAGATTGTGCCTTCACATTTGCTGGATGGAGCTGCATTTAATTTTAAAAATCTTGCCGCAGCAGAAGCAGAATTTGGTTTTATGGCCGAAAGAGATGGGGATAAGGCTTTTGATGAGAGTCCTCCAGCCGCGCCTGAGAGTGCAATAGGCGCCCTAGGCACTTATACTGCAAGCATATGAATATCGTTATTCTGGCAGCCGGACAAGGTCAGCGCATGCGCTCTGCCCTGCCTAAAGTAATGCAAAACTTAGCTGGCAAGCCTATGTTGCAGCACGTACTTGAGACCGCCTTCATTACCAGCCCTAAAACTGCTCCACTCGTAGTCATTGGCCACGGTGCGCCGCTAGTAAGCCAATTTTTAATGACTTTTGCTGCACAAAACAAAACCACCTTAAAACTCGCCGCCAAAATAAGTACCGTTTTACAGGCCAAGCAAAATGGCACTGGCCATGCTTTATTACAAGCCTTACCTAAGCTCAATTTAACTGTACCAACCCTTGTTTTATATGGAGATGTACCTTTAATTAGCTCCTCGACCTTAAAGCGTTTGATTCAATTGGCCGATGGTGTTGCTGGCCAAGATTCCGCTTTAGCCCTGTTGACACAAGACCTAGTCGATCCTCAGGGGTATGGCCGGATTATGCGCAATGCTGTTGATGAAGTAACGGCCATTATTGAAGAAAAAGATGCTAATCGTCAGCAACGTTCAATTCAAGAAATTAATACCGGCATCATGGTGTTGCCAAGCCAGCATCTCAAGCGCTGGCTCAAGGCTTTAAAGGCTAGCAATGCGCAAGGGGAATATTATTTAACCGATGTGATTGCCATGGCAGTTAAGGATGGCGTCCCGATTCGCACCACCCAGGCCACTAATGCATGGGAAACGATTGGCGTTAATGATCGTGCTCAACTAGCCGCCTTAGAGCGGATTGCACAGCAGGAAATTGCGCGTAATTTGTTAAGTGATGGAGTTTCTCTCGCCGATCCTTCCCGTCTTGATGTGCGGGGCAAATTAACATGTGGCCAAGATGTCTTCATTGATATTGGTTGCGTGTTTGAGGGCGCTGTTTCTTTGGCGGCAGGCGTTAAGGTTGGACCTAACTGCGTTTTAAGAAATACGCAAGTTGGTAAGCGAGTCGTGATACAAGCCTTTAGTCATGTCGATGGCGCAATGATTGGGGATGACTGCATCATAGGACCTTATGCGCGACTTCGTCCAGGCGCTAATTTAGCTAACGATGTGCATATTGGTAACTTTGTTGAAATAAAAAATAGTCAATTGGGAGCGCACAGTAAAGCTAATCATTTAGCGTATGTTGGCGATGCTAGCGTGGGTAAGCGAGTGAACATTGGGGCGGGAACAATTACTTGTAACTATGATGGGCTTAACAAGCATCAAACGATTATTGAAGATGATGTATTTATCGGCTCTGATACGCAGCTAGTTGCTCCAGTTAAAGTAGGGCGTGGAGCTACATTAGGTGCGGGCACCACCTTAACTAAAGATGCTCCTGCAAATCAACTGACCGTATCACGTACTAAACAAATTTCAGTGCCGTGGCAACGTCCAGAAAAAAAAGTACTTGCTAAGAAAAAATTATCAAGCAAGGGGAAAAAATAGATGTGCGGTATTGTCGGTGCGGCTTCCACACAAAATGTAGTTGAAACCCTCATCGAGGGTTTACGCCGCTTAGAATATCGCGGTTATGATTCTTGCGGGTTTGCTTTGATCAATGCGGCAAATCCCCTGCATCCAATTGAACGAGCCCGCACTACCGCACGCGTCGCCGATTTAGCTGCTCAAGCTAATCAATTTTCAGGCACGCTAGGTATTGCACACACCCGCTGGGCTACTCATGGTAAGCCAGACACGGAAAATGCACATCCCCATATTTCACAAAATTTGATTGCAGTAGTGCATAACGGCATTATTGAAAATTACGAAAGTTTGCGCACTGAATTAAAGCAAGTAGGCTATATTTTTACTTCAGAAACCGATACCGAGGTCATTGCGCATTTAATTCACCAGGCTTACACCACGCAAGTCGAGCGAAATTTAGCCTTAGCGGTACGTTTGGTGTTGCCCCGTTTGCATGGCGCTTATGCGATTGCTGTAATAGCGCAGGATAATCCGCAAACACTGATTGGCGCCAGAGCCGGGTCGCCCTTGGTGGCAGCTTTTGGCCAGAATGAAAATTTCTTAGCATCAGATGCACTAGCGCTGGCGGGTAAAGCTGACTCGATGCTTTATTTGGAGGAGGGTGATATTGCCATCGTCACGAGTGGCACCATTCAAATAATGGATCATAGCGGCGAAATTTTAGTGCGCGATATTAAGCCCATGCCAGCACAAGCTGATGCTGTTGAGTTAGGCCCTTATCGCCATTTCATGCAGAAAGAAATTTTTGAGCAACCCCGCGCCATAGCAGATACCTTAGCAAATGTGAGTGGCTTTGGCCCAGAATTATTTGGCGCCAATCCACAGCAGTGGTTAGAGTTTGAGCAAATTTTAATTTTGGCTTGTGGAACCAGTTATTACGCCAGTTGTGTTGGTAAGTATTGGCTTGAAGACCTGGGAGGCATTCCCACGCAAGTTGAAATTGCAAGTGAGTATCGGTATCGAAAAATGGTCTCTAATCCAAATACATTAGTAATCGTAGTCTCTCAATCAGGCGAAACTGCTGATACGCTCGCCGCTTTACGTCACGCTAAAAGTTTGGGGCATCGCTTTACTTTGGCAATTTGTAATGTTGCCAGCAGTGCAATGGTGCGTGAAACCCCATGGCACTTTATTACCAAAGCAGGAACTGAAATTGGTGTAGCCTCAACGAAGGCCTTTACCACGCAGTTAGTGGCACTGTATTTATTAGCCGCCTCGATTGCCAAGCGCGCTGGCGCATTAAATACTGAGGCAGAAAAAGACTTGCTACGTCGCTTGCGGCGGCTGCCAAAAGCCTTATATGCTGTTTTAGCTCTAGAGCCACAAATTATTGCGTGGAGCGAAGCATTTGCTAAATGTGAAAACGTGCTTTTTTTAGGACGTGGTTTGTACTATCCTATTGCCCTTGAAGGCGCCCTTAAGTTAAAAGAAATTTCTTATATTCATGCCGAAGCGTATCCTGCTGGCGAGTTAAAGCATGGGCCGTTAGCGCTAGTAACCGAAAAAATGCCGGTTATTACGGTTGCACCAAATGATGCTTTATTGGAAAAATTAAAATCAAATATGCAGGAAGTCAAAGCCCGGGGTGGGATGCTGTATGTGTTTACCGACCGCGATACACAAATGAAAAGTAGCGACGGTATTCATGTCATTGGTCTCCCCGAGTACTACGGCGATCTCTCCCCCATCTTGCAAGTAGTGCCCCTGCAATTATTGGCCTATCATACCGCTTGCGCTCGCGGTACCGATGTCGATAAGCCCCGTAATTTAGCTAAAAGCGTGACAGTCGAGTAGTTCATTTAATCCCTTTAAGAATCAGGGGAAAATGCACATTTGTGTTTAAATAAGCTTCGTGAATATTTTGTTTAGCCACCCTTCTATTACCCCCCAACTTGAAGTTTGCCGTTTAGCACGCCTGCTAACAGCTGCATTTCTATTGGGATTGTTGGCTGCTTGTGCGGTAGGGCCTGACTTTAAGCAACCAGATGCGCCTAAAGTAAGCGCATTGACAGAAAAACCCATTCCCACCCAGTTGGCAACTACCCCCGATGTTCCAGGTGGTACCGAGCAGACTTTAGTTGAGAGTAAAGATATCCCAGCAAAATGGTGGGAGTTATTTAAATCCCCCGAATTGGATATATTAATTCGTAAAGCCTTAGAGCAAAATCCAAATTTAGCTGCGGCTGATGCTGCCTTACGGGCAGCGCAAGAAAATGTCAGCGCCCAAATTGGCGGTCAGTATTTTCCTAAAATTGGCGCTAATGCAAGCGCGGCTCGCGAACAATTACCCTATGCTGTATACGGACTTCCTCGAGGCGACCCCATTTATGATCTCTATAACACCACAGTAAATATAAGCTATGTGCCTGACTTTTTTGGCCGGGCGCGCAGAACAGTAGAAAATGCCCGTGCTCAAGCCGAGATTAGTCAATATCAACTTGAGGGCGCTTACCTGAATTTAACTTCAAATTTAGTTACGTCTGCAGTGCGCGAGGCCCAATTGCGTGCGCAATACCAAGCTACTAAAGAAATTTTAGAAGCACAAACTTATTTTGCCAATATTATTAAACAGCAGCTCGAAATTGGCAGCGTATCTAAAGTAGACCTCACTTCTCAGCTGGCTTTGGTGGCAAGTTCGCAGGCAGAGTTGTTAGTGTATGAAAAAAATGTCGCTTTTGCGCGCAATCAACTCGCTGCTTTAACAGGTGAATATCCGGGAAGTGCAGTGATCAAGGGCTTTAATTTGGGTGATTTACACCTGCCAGACCAACTGCCCCTTTCCTTGCCTTCGAGTTTGGTACGTCAACGCCCCGATATTCTTGCTGCTGAGTCGGTGATGAAATCAACTAATGCCTTAGTTGGTGTAGCCACGGCAAACTTGTTGCCACAAATTACGTTGAGTGGGGCTGAGGGTAGTGCAGCATTAACCACGGGCGCATTATTTGGGCCCACTGCTGCGCTTTGGTCTATTGCCGGCGGACTATTTCAGCCGCTTTTCCAGGGCGGCCAATTATTAGCACAGCGCCGTGGTGCAATGGCTAATTATGAACAAGCCGTATTTCAATATCAAGCTGCAGTGATCACTGCATTTCAACAAGTGGCTGATGCATTGCAAGCTTTAGATGCGGATGCGAAGGCCTTAACTGCCGCTACTGCTACTGAACGCTATGCCAAGGAAACACTCAATTTAGTACAAGATCAATATCGCTTTGGTACGGCCAGTTATTTGCAGGTGTTGTATTACCAAACACAATATCAAAATGCCAAAATTCGCTCTTTGCAAGCGCAAGCACTGCGTTTTGCCGATACCGCAGCTTTATTTACAGCATTAGGTGGTGGCTGGTGGAATCGAGAAGGACCTGCTTATAAAACTAAAACAATTGCCAGTAGCGAGAGCGCGAATGAAGTTCCACTAGCAAATATTTTGGTTAGACCTGCCGAAGGTGGCCCCACAGCCACTTCGGCAGCTTCGCCGCTTACTTCGGCAGAGCTACCCATTTCAAATGCTAACCTGATTGTTAAATAATGAAGCTTTTTGAAACCCTTAAAAATAAAGTATTGCATTTACTAAAAACTTGGCAAGTGCGTGAGAAATTGTGTTTTTTGTGGACCAAAATAAAAAATAGCTTTGCGCGTATAGCGCAAAAACTTCGCCCCTATCAGCGCTTTAAAAATACGCGTGCATATGCCAAATTAATGGCGATGACAGAAATGCGCCGCCGCATGACGGTGATGCTAGTTGGGGTTTTTTTATTGCTTGGTTTAATTTTTGCCTTTAATCAGGCTAAAACAATGCTGATTAAGCATTTTATTTCCAGCGCAGGTTTGCCTCCTGCTACCGTGTCTACCACGGTCGTTCAATTCGAGGAATGGCAGCCGATGCTGAGTAGTGTGGGCAATATGCGCGCCTATCGTGGGGTTGAATTGAGTACGGGAGTAGAGGGCTTAGTAGAGCGCGTACCGGTGAAGTCGGGAATGGATGTGAAAGAGGGTAGCTTATTAATCAAGCTGGTCGATACGGCTGAGGTGGCCCAATTACAGTCATTGAAAGCCCAAGCTGAATTAGCTAAAGTAATAAATGAGCGCGATAAACAGCAATTGGCAATTCAGGCAATCAGTAAAAATGTTTTTGATACTAGCGCAGCCGATGCAAAGTCAAAACGGGCTTTGGTCCAGCAGCAAGAGGCATTAATTGTTAAAAAGAATTTAAAGGCGCCTTTTAGCGGCCGGGTTGGCATAGTGACGCTGAATCCAGGCCAGTATGTTAGTCCAAGCGAGAAATTAATGACTTTGCAAACGATTGACCCGATTTTTATCGACTTTACTTTACCGCAAAGCACAGTGAGTGCAATTAACATTGGGCAATCGATTGCCTTATCAACCGATGCCTATAAGGGCGTCATGTTCGCCGGAAAAATTACGGCAATTAGTCCTAAGGTCGATTTAAATACCCGCAATATTCAAATTGAAGCCTTGTTAGCCAATCCTGATAAGAAAATTTTGCCGGGTATGTTTGCTAATGTAAACATTGATTTAGGCGATAAGGTGAAGTTACTCACCTTGCCCTTAACTGCTGTGACTTACAACCCATATGGCTCTACTGTATTTATAGCCAAGAAAACCGAACGCCTAGGTAAAGATGGTCAACCAGTGATAGAAGCCCAGCAAGTATTTGTCACCACAGGCTCAACCCGTGGCGATCAAGTCGCCATTACGAAGGGCTTAGAGGCGGGCGCTACGGTGGTCACTAGCGGTCAATTGAAATTAAAAAATGGTACGCCTTTAATTATTAACAATAAGGTACTCCCTGCCAACTCTCCAAATCCCAAACCTCAGGAAAATTAGAGTTGATCAATGCATTTAGTACTTTGTGCCTAAGCTGGTGGTCTGAGCGATGAATTGGACCGACATTTTTATTCGTCGGCCAGTGCTGGCGGTGGTGGTGAGCAGCCTGATTTTAATTTTTGGTTTAAAAGCTGTGACGACTTTACCAGTCAATCAGTTTCCACAAACCCAAAATGCAGTTGTAACCATTACTACTGCCTATTTTGGTGCCGATCCAGAAACTATTGCTGGCTTTATTACTCAGCCACTTGAGTCGGCTATTGCGCAGGCGCAGGGTATCGATTATTTATCCTCAGCGAGCATCAGCGGTATTTCTACTATTACCGCCACATTGCGGTTAAATTACGACTCAAATAAAGCCTTAACTCAAATTAATACGCAGATTGCCTCTGTGCGCAATCAACTACCTCCGCAGGCGCAGCAACCGGTTTTAACGGTGCAATTGGGGCAATCTACTGCGGCTTTATATATGGGTTTTTATAGCGATGAAATACCGAATAACAGCATTACGGATTATTTATTGCGGGTCGTCAAGCCTAAACTAGATTCGATTGCCGGCGTACAAAACGCCGAAATTTTAGGTGGTCGGAAGTTTGCTTTACGAGCCTGGCTAGATGCCGATCGAATGGCGGGATTAGGGGTTGGGCCAGATGATGTGTATAACGCTCTGGCAGCGAATAACTATTTATCTGCCGTCGGTAGCACAAAAGGCTCGATGGTTGCAGTTGATTTAGTTGCTGGTACTGATTTACATAATTTAGCGGAATTTAAGAAGCTCATCATTAAACGCAATGGTGCAGACCTTGTTTATTTAGATCAAGTTGCTAATGTTAGCTTGGGCTCGGAAGATTACAACACCAATGTTGCGTTTAGCGGCAAAAAATCCGTTTTTATTGGGATTAAAGTCGCCCCAGAAGCTAATTTATTAGATGTGTCAGCACGCATTAAGGCAGCGTTTCCCCCCATTCAAAAACAATTACCCACTGGCTTGACGGGCAAAATTGTTTATGACTCCACTGCCTTTATTGATACCTCAATTGATGAGGTGATTAAAACCTTATTAGAGGCATTGGTCATCGTCACTGCAGTAATTTATTTATTTTTAGGCAGTTTTCGAGCCGTCTTAGTGCCGCTTATAGCCATGCCATTATCGTTAATCGGCGCCTTTTTTATGATGCAAGTCTTGGGCTATTCGATTAATTTGTTAACTCTCTTAGCCTTAGTTTTAGCGATAGGCCTCGTGGTTGATGACGCTATTATCGTCGTAGAAAACGTCGATCGTCATATGAAAGAAGGCAAATCGCCACTTGAGGCTGCACTGATTGCCGCCCGAGAATTAGGTAATCCTATTTTAGCTATGACCATTGTGTTAATTGCGGTATATATACCAATTGGCTTTCAAGGCGGCTTAACCGGTGCGCTATTTACCGAATTTGCTTTTACTTTAGCCGGAGCAGTGGCTGTTTCGGGCGTTGTTGCTTTAACGCTTTCACCGATGATGTGCGCACAAATCTTTACCGAGCAACAAGAAGCTTCACCATTTGTACAAAAGATAGACGCAATATTTGATCGCGTTCATCACCGTTATCAAGCACTACTACGCAATTTATTAACCACCTGGCAAGTAGTCATTGTGATGGGCGCTTTTTTATTGCTTGGTGTAGCCTATTTATATGCTACAGCTCGGTCAGAATTAGCACCCACAGAAGATCAAGGCATCGTCTTAATGCAAGCAGCGGGCCCACCCAATTCAACGGTTGATCAAATGCAGATCTATGCAAATCAACTGTATCAAATTGCTAGCGCTGAACCAGAATACGAACAAATGTTTCAAATTACTAGTCCAACCTCTAGCTTTGGCGGCGTACTTTTAAAAGATTGGGCCAAACGCAGTCGCAGCGCTAGTGCATTTCAGCAAGATATGCAAAAAAAGTGGAATAGCATTGCTGGTGCACGCGTGGCAGTGTTTCAGTTTCCAGCCCTACCTGGTGCCCAGGGACTGCCGGTGCAAGTAGTCATTAATACGACGGAGTCCTACGATAATTTAAATGAAGTATCGCAAGCCGTACTCGATAAAGCCCGCAAGAGCGGGATGTTTTTCTTTGTTGATACCGACTTAAAAATTGATAAACCGCAAGATGTGCTCGAGATAGACCGAGAAAAAGTTGCAGCTTTGGGGATGACCCAAAAAGATGTTGGTAGCGCACTTTCAGCCGCATTAGGTGGTGGCTATGTGAACTATTTTTCTGTCGCTGGCAGATCATATCGGGTTATTCCACAAGTGAAACAAGTTGATCGCTTAAACCCAGATCAAATCTTAGATTACTATATTCGCACACCCAGCGGCAGTATGATCCAGGCCCGCACAATTGCCTCGATTCGACAGCGCGTTGTTCCACAGTCTATTAACCATTTTCAACAATTGAATTCGGCCACGATTTCGGGCGTGAGTACACCATTCGTTTCACAGGCCGAAGTATTAACCTTTTTACAAAATGCCATCAAAGAAGCTGGCCCTACTGGATATAACATTGACTATGCAGGCCCATCACGGCAATTTATTGCTGAGTCAGGCGGTTTTTTGGTGACGATGTTCTTTGCAATCTTGATTGTATTTTTAGTGCTTGCGGCTCAGTTTGAAAGCTTTCGCGATCCCTTAGTGATTTTAGTTTCAGTACCGCTGGCTTTATTTGGCGCTTTAATTTTTATTAATCTTGGCTTCACCACTGTCAATGTATATACCCAAGTAGGTTTAGTGACATTAATGGGCTTAATTAGTAAGCATGGTATTTTGATTGTGCAATTTGCGAATGAGTTACAAATGGCAGGCCGCAATAAACTAGAAGCCATTATCGAAGCAAGTAGTGTCCGTTTGCGCCCAATTTTAATGACCACAGCAGCGATGGTTTTGGGTGTAGTACCTTTGGTAATTGCTTCTGGGGCTGGGGCAGCAGGTAGACAATCGATGGGAATTGTTATTTTCACCGGCCTATCGATTGGCACCCTGTTTACTTTATTTGTGGTGCCAGCAATGTATCTCTTTATTGGCGCCGATCATCACGCGAATAAATTTAAACCAAGCAAGGCTTAAATTTACGGCTTATTCGCTACTAATTGAGTTTCAGCAATGGTGGCAAATTGAGTTTCGGTTTGAATACGCTTAAACCATTTTTCTAAGTGCTCATAATGTGGGCGTGCTGATAATTGATCTGGAAAAGTTTCTGCCAATAAAATCCAGCGATTAACGCATAAAGCTAAAGGAATATCGCCTAAATTAAAGCGTTCACCCGAGCAAAAGGCGTGTTGTTGTAAGCAAGTATTAAGGCTGCCAAGAAATTGATGCGTATCGGCAAAGCCTTTACTAATGGCTGCATAGTTGCGTTCCGCTTCTGGCACACGCGTCAACCCCAGAAACGGTAGGCGTAAAGCGGGCCACAGGGTAGAAATTTGCCAATCCAACCATTTATCTGAGTTGGCTTGACTAATATTGTCACTGGGAAAAAAAGTTCCAGCTGCATCATAAGTACGAGCTAAGTAGCGCAAAATTGAATTCGATTCCCATAGCGTTAGTTGGCCATCTTGTAAGGTTGGCACCAAACCATTGGGATTTAGCTTGAGATAGTCGGGAGTAGTATTAATACCAAAATGTAAGCCTGCATCAATACGCTCAAAGTCACGCTGTTCTTGGCGCTGGAGTTCGGTTAAACACCACAATACTTTTTGAACGTTGATTGAGCTTTTCCTACCCCAGAGTCGCATCATGAAATATCAATCCTTTTTATTAATAAAATCTTTTTACTATTTGTTAGCGCTCTTGAGGCCCGATAGTTGGCTACGATGAAACAGTAGTGGAGCCTTAGTTAGGTCATGCGCAAGATGATGAATTTCGGCCAGAATAATGAGATGATCACCACCCGGGTATACAGCCACGGTTTCGCATTCAAAATGGGC
>JBAXGQ010000034.1:0-15552 GCA_037139315.1 Burkholderiaceae bacterium | reverse complement strand
TTCGATAGTTATCTACTAACCAACTGCGAATGGCATTAAAACAAATCACCACGAGCAGTACATAGACGCCATGAAAAGTCAGCATAAAACCGACAAAAACTAAAATCCAATAGATTTGCTGGTTGCCAATATCCGTGTAAATTTGTTTAAATAAATCGGTCAGCGAGGGCAGGTAGTTTAGTAGTTCCATCAATTTAGCGCTTTATTCATCTTTAGTTGGCTTAGTGAAAGTGGATACCAAGAGGGTGTAGAGCGCTGACCCAGAAATAGCCACAGCAAATAAGCCCGAAAAGGATAATAAAATAGGCAACATATTCCACTCTGGTCCAAGCTTAAAGCTGGGGTCATTATGGTCTAAATTGGTATACATTTCGCCAGCAAAATAGAAGGTTTTTAACGCACTTGGGAAAACCTCAAGGTTAACCATCGCATAGGTCCAAATAAAGATATCGAGTAAATGACTTACAAAGATCAATAAAACGACTGAGAAGTAGACTAAGACGTCTACTTGTTTGTGATACCGGTTGATATTGTGTTTATTGATCTGATGAAAGGCCGTCATAATCAGCAGTACGAGCATGCCATGAATCAGCACCACGAGCACAGCTACAAAAATGAAAAACTTCATTTCCGGCCGAATTAAATCAGCGGCAATCTCATTCCAAAGAAGCGCAATATTAGGAAGATTGCTGAGTATTTCAGGCATGCGTAGTTGTGGTCAAAATAGAGGGTTGATGAGGGCTAGATGGAGATCTATTTCTTATTTGACATAATAATGATTATACGCATAATGAGCATAGCTAAGCCCAGTCTACCTGCTCGGTGGCAACATCACCATATGGGTATATTTCTGTTTATATAGCTTAAGCCAGCGACTAGACAGGCCTTCACTAATTTCACCGCGTCCAAATAGATCTGCCACATCGATCGCTGTAAAGCCTTGGTTATTTACTATTTGTAGATCAGCGCCATTCTTCAGTAAAACACTTACGGTTTCTATATTGCCCGAGCGCACTGCCATCATTAGAGGGGTGGTATTACTTTCAGACAGGGCATTGACCTGTGCACCCTGCTCGATTAAATAAGCCACTATCTCGGTTTGCCCGGTAGTAGCCGCGTAATGCAAGGCTGTCCACCCGGACTGATTAAAGATAGCCGCCTTATTCTCAACTAAATACTTCACTTCAGGCATTAGGCCAAATATGGCAGCCATCATGAGGGCATTTTCGCCTTTGCGGTTAGCGGCATCAATGTCAATGCCTGGCGTATCCATTAAGAGATAAATAACCTCAGTTGAGCGATCATCTATCGCCAGCATCAATAAGGGGGTTCCCTTGGCGTCGCGCATATTGGGGCTAATCAGGCCTTGCCTTAGCAGCGATGCCATGCCCTTAGTATCATTAAATTTAGCCGCTTTAATGGCATCCAGCTCATGAACTGGGGTTTGCGCTAGCGAATGAAAAGGAAGACTTAGGCCAACAGCAAAATATAAGCTTAAGCAGCCTATTAGCCGCAATAAAGGCCCTAATAGAAGCCATCGCAAAATAGTCATATTTGACTGCATCTTTATGCTCTATCTATCTGAAAACAATCAAAAAAATTATTTGTTGTCTGCTGCGCTACGGTTTCTACAGAAACGCCCTTCAGATCTGCAATAAAACGGCCGACATCAGCTACCCAGGCCGGCTCATTGGTCCTGCCGCGATGGGGAACGGGAGCCAAATAGGGTGAATCGGTCTCAATCAGCATATGTTCTAAGGGCAACTGACGGCAAGTTTCTTGTAGATCCTTAGCATTTTTGAAAGTCACAATGCCTGAAAAAGAGATATAAAACCCCATTTCAATGGCAGCCAGTGCCACTGCCGTACTCTCCGTAAAACAATGCATCACCCCGCCAACACGCCCTGCGCCCTCCTCTTGCATAATGCGCAGCGTATCTTCTGAGGCAGAACGGGTATGAATAATGAGGGGTTTTTTGGCGCGTATGGCAGCCCGAATATGGGTGCGAAAGCGTTGCCGCTGCCATTCCATTGACTCATAAGGTCGCTCCCCACTGCGGTAATAATCTAAACCCGTTTCACCCAGAGCAATAATCTTCGGATGTTCAGCAGCTGTCACCAAAAAATCTTCAGTTGGTTCAGGGGTGTTTTCATAGTCAGGATGAACCCCTACTGATGCATATAAATGTGCATAGGTTTCAGCTAAGGCCTTAACAGCTGGAAAATCAGGCAAGTCGACGGATATGCACAGCGCGTGACTGACCCCAGCTGCAGCCATATTGGCTAAGACTTCAGGCATACGGTCACGATATTCCGGAAAATCGAGATGGCAATGTGAATCAATAAACATCAGGGGTAATCAATCTATTTTGAAATTTCAATCGCTAAAAATATTTTGGTATTGCAACAACAAGGCTTCCATTTGTATGCGCGTAGCAAGGGGATGATTTTCATGGCGCCGGGCTTGTAATAACAATTTCCACCAGCGTAGCAATTTTACTAGACGTACTTGCTTTGCTAGAACGCTTAATGCATCGGTATGTTTAGGGTAATAACGCACCGCATTCGCCTGAGTAAGGCCTTGTAAATCTGCACACCAGCGCTGTAATGTAGTTAATAAAATCGGCACAGGGGCTTTATGAATTTTTTCAGCAATTCCCAGCCAATCAATGTGAACGCCATTAGCTAGGCCCTGTAATAAACTTTTTGTGGCTAAGGCACCCAGCATCAACTCATCTTTTTCATCTTGACTACTTCTAGCTAACAAGGTTTCATAAACAGTAAATGGGGCCCCGCCATTCTCGTCATACAGTGCTTCTACTTCAACCGCAGATATTGCATTGAGTTTTTCGGTAGCGATTTTATTTTGCAGCCAACTAAGCCCAATAGCGCGCTCAGGCTTTGGTGCTTGTAAGAGGCGGCAGCGCGAGCGAATGGTTGGCAGAACACGATCAAGTCTTGCGGTCACTAAAATAAAAATGGTTTGTGGTGGAGGTTCTTCTAGGGACTTGAGTAAGGTATTGGCCGCATCGGGTTTTAATTGCTCCAGGGGCGAAACTAAGATCACCCGATTACCACCTCGGTGACTCCCGAGCCCCAAAGAGCCGATAATGCCACGCGCCTCAGCGATCGCAATAAAACGCTTTTCTTTTTTATCGGTGGCTTCCGCATCGGCTTCATCATCGCGGGTTTTAGCGGTTCTAACTGGCGCATCGGCTTGGCCGCCTTCCAGCGCTGCTTGAGGCAAATACTTACGCTGTGTTTCAGGCACTAGCGCCATAAAATCGGGGTGATTGCCAGTTGCAAACCAGCGGCACGCCTCACATTGCTGGCAAGGCTTGCTGACATTGGGTTCTGCGCATTCGCACAATAAAGCTTGGGCAAGGCGGATCGCAAAATCATATTTGCCCATGCCTGCTTGCCCATAAATAAGGACTGCATGGGGAAAAGTAGCAAATGGTAACTCATCCCATAGTCCTTGCAGCCAAGGGGCAATGGGCTGATTAAGACTCATAGCTTTTATTCATCAGTGCTTGTTATAGTTAAAATTAATAATAAAATTATGTATATAAATCATATAGTTATATTGATATTTTCAAGTTTTTTCCAGATTACCTCAGGGGTGTCACGTGCATCTAAGATGCGGAAACGCTCAGGTTCTGCTGCTGCACGGCGCAAATATTCTTGACGCACACGTTCAAAAAAGGCGAGATCTAGACGTTCAAATTTATCTGGCGTCCTTGCTTGTGAGCGCCGCGCTTCAGCAACGTCACTGGGCAAATCAAATAAGAAAGTGATATTCGGTTGAAGTAGCTTCCCTGCCCTGGCTTGTACCCAATGCTCGAGTTGGCTGAGTTTTTCAATACTTAAGCCCCTGCCCCCACTTTGGTAAGCAAAACTAGCGTCAGTAAATCGATCCGAAATCACAATTTTTCTGGCCGCAAGGGCTGGCTCGATAATCTGGGCTAAATGCTCACGGCGCGCTGCAAACATCAGCAAGGCTTCCGTTTCTAGATCCATAGGCGCATCGAGTAGAAGCTTTCTTAATTGCTCCCCCAAGGGCGTGCCACCAGGCTCACGGGTCACTAGTACCTTACGCTCTGGAAATTTGGCGCGTAAAAAGTTGGCATAAGCTTCAATGTGCGTACTTTTTCCCGCACCATCGATGCCTTCAAAGCTGATAAAAAATCCCGGTTGATTCTGCATACGGATAAAGAATTAAAGAGTCTAAAAAAATTAAGGTTTAACAGGCAATTGCTTTGGTGTTTTGGCTGGGAGTCGTTGATACTGGGTTACTGCCCTTTCGTGTTCAGGTAGGGAGGTCGAAAAATAGCTGCTGCCATCCCCTTTGGCCACAAAATAGAGCGCCGTACTCTTCGCGGGCTCAGCAGCTGCAAATAGCGACTCGCGACTGGGCATAGCAATAGGTGTAGGAGGTAATCCGGGGCGCATATAAGTATTGTAGGGATTGTCGCGCCGCAAATCTGATTTACGTAAATTCCCATCAAATTGGGGGCCTATGCCATAGATAACAGTTGGATCAGTTTGCAGCAACATCCCCTTCTTCAGGCGATTATCAAATACGGCTGCAACTAGGCCACGATCAGCCGCCTGACCAGTTTCTTTTTCAACAATAGAGGCCAAAATTAATAAGGCATAGGGGTTGGGCGCAGCAATTTGGGGATTACGTTGCTGCCAAGCCAGCTGCACTTGTTTTTGCATTGCGCTTGCGGCCAGTTGATAAATTGCAATATCACTTTCACCTGGATCGAAAACATATTTGTCTGGGTAAAAAAGTCCTTCGGCGCTGGGGTAATTCAGATTTAACTTCTTCAACAATGCCTGATTATTTAAACCTTGCGTTTGATGCTCTAAGGCTGGGTTAGCATCAATGGCAGCACGCAGTTGCCAAATTGTCATTCCTGGAATAATACTCAAGGTTTCACGCACACGATCGCCCCGCGCCATTTGTAATAAAACTTGACCAGTGCTAGCGCCTTGAGGAAATAAATAAGTTCCAGGCTTTAATTTACCAGCGACCCATAGGCCGCGTGCCGCGAGTTGAAAAAACCACGGATTTACACCAATGCCCTGAGACTGCAATTGTTTGGCAATGCTATGCACCCCTGATTGAGGGGCAATGCGAATTCGCCATGCAGCTTGAGTTTCCCCATTGGTAAATTGCGCTTGTTGGGGAACTACCCCCAAGCTGAATACGTTCACATAAAATAAAATTAATAAGATCAGGAAAGACCAGGCAATTGACTTGAAATAATCGCTTTTAGATAATTTTTTGCGCATCAGGCTATGATAAAAGCAGAATGACAAATACCTCAACAAATAACGCAAACCTTAGCGCTGACTCTGTAGCCTTAGATCAGTGGGGATTAATCCATATTCAAGGGCTCGATGCAAGCCATTTTTTGCAAAATCAACTTACCAACTCAGTTGAAGGGCTGGCGGCAATTTCGCTCGGCCAAGTGGCATCGGGGCCTCAACAAGTTCGACTCATGGGCTACTGCACGCCCAAAGGCCGTTTAATGGCAAGTGGCTGGTTGGTTTTGCAGCAAACCGAAGAACCAAGCTATTTTTTATTTCTTTCGAAAGACATCGCCGCTTCTTTTGCTAAACGTCTGGCGATGTATGTTTTGCGGGCCAAAGTGCAAGTGCGTGACGTGAGTAATAAATGGCTAATAAAAGGTAGTTGGCAGCGGCAAAGTGTGGGGGACCTCAATTCGGTTAGCGCTTTAGCATTTCCAGAGCAGGCAATGATTTTATCTTTGCCCCCTTCTCAAATCATGGTTGAAGATGTCAGTCACTCGTATGCCCGTTTTCTATTTGCAATTCCCGCATCTCCTTACAAGCCAAGTTCGACTGAAGATGTAAATAATGAAGCTGAGATGTGGAACTTTCTTGAAGTCATGAGTGCTATTCCGCGGATAGTGCTAGCCACCCAAGATCAATTTGTACCGCAAATGATTAATTTTGAATCGGTGTATGGCATTGATTTTAAAAAAGGCTGTTATCCGGGCCAAGAGATTGTCGCGCGTAGCCAATATCGGGGGGTTATTAAACGGCGCTTGTACTTAGCTTACAGTGATAGCAAAACGCTTAAAGAGAGTCCTACCCTCTTTCAACCCGGGGTTGAAATTTTTCATTCCAATGACCCAAGCCAACCTGCTGGGATGGTGGTTCTCTCTGCCCCTAATCCATTTAATTTGGGGCAGTTCTGTTTTCAGATTGAGTGTAAGTCTGAGCTAGTCAATAGTACGCTCGCAATACCTACTGAGAATTTACATTTGGGTGCGGCGAATGGGCCACTGTTATTTTTAGGGGAAAAATTGCCCTACCCCTTGCTAGAAATTTAATCTGGCATATTATCGTTATGTGCCTCATTTTATTCGCCTGGAAATCGCATCCTAAATATGCTTTAGTAGTGGCCGCTAATCGCGATGAGTTTTATGAACGCAATACCGAAAAAATGGCTTGGTGGCCAGAAAAACCGCATCTTTTAGCTGGCCGCGATCGCGCCGATGTTCTTGGTAATCCTGGCACTTGGTTTGGCTTCACCAAAACCGGTCGCTTCGCGGCGCTGACCAATGTAAGAGCACCAAGTGAAAAAAGGCTTGATGCAAGAACCCGCGGTGAATTACCGATGCTATTCCTCAATAATGCAAATCGACCAGATGCATTTATTGAACAACACGCAAAACAATTTGATCAATACAACGGCTTTAACTTATTGATGGCTGATCTAAGTAATCCGGCCAATGCTGAGATGCATTGGGTGAGCAATCGCTTAATGATGGGCAAATCAATTCGACCCCGCAAAACCTATCCTAAACAAGCCTTAGATGCCGGCGTGTATGGACTATCAAATGCCATGCTTGATACACCTTGGCCTAAAGTGAATCATCGCATTGCCGCATTTGCGCAAGCTTTAGCGATGGATCAAGGCGAATTAAAAAATGTCGACCCCTATTTGCGTTTGCTTGCCGATTCACATCAGGCAAGTGATCAAGAATTACCAAGTACTGGGGTCAATATGGAGTGGGAAAAAGCGTTGTCAGCTGCATTCATTCAAACCCCAAATTACGGCACCCGTTCAAGCACCATTTTAAGAGTACGTCATGATGGTGCATTTGAAATGGTTGAACGTCGCTTTGATGCCAAAGGGACGATTGGCCATGACGTCGTTACGGGCGGTTTAATTGGCGCCTCCGGATCAAACCTCTCGGTATAGTCCTTACTTAAGCTTTACGTTCATCAACTTCAATTACCCGCTCACCCTGCGCATTGCGTGTCGGTAGACGTTTCAGAAACTTGAATGTACCTGTAGCCATACAACAAATAGCCCCTTGATCATCGTAAAGCTTGGCCTCACAAAATGCCATAGTCGCAGTGGTATGCACGGTATCTGCCTTCACCCGCAAAATACCCTTAGCAGCCTGCAAAAAATTATTCTTCAGTTCAATCGTCACAACACTGCGGTCGCCTGGATCTGCTGAACGCGCTGCTACGGCCATCGCCACATCCATCAGCGTGAGTAAAACCCCACCATGGGCAACATTCCAGGTATTTTGATGTTCGGGTCGTAAGGCGAGCAAAATTTCACCGCGCCCCATTTCAGCTTTTAAAATTCGCACGCCCAATAATTTAAGGAAAGGCACGTCTAACTCTTCACCCAGGTGGGCTAACTGGCTAGAGATGGCGGTTAAATTAGCATCAGTGGTCATAGGGTCTCCAAATTCACAATAGCATAAGGCTTTCTAGCAAGGTCAGCAAAAAGGCTCAAGTTAAGCTAGAGTCAGGCGCATGACATTTATTTTATGCGGTGAAGCCCTTAGCCAAACCGTTACCCCCACTCCCTTACCCGACCCCTATTGGGTGGCCTTTTCTGCCGATGCGGCAAAACTCATCGACCTGAAAACCACGTCCGCTAACCTGCCGAGCGACCCAGCATGGTTGCAAGTATTGGCTGGGAATGCCCTGGAAGTAGCCGATCGGCAATTCAGTGAACCCACCGCAACTGCGTATAGCGGCCATCAATTTGGGATGTGGGCTGGCCAACTTGGCGATGGCCGAGCTATTTTATTGGGCGATATCCAGGGTCAAGAAATCCAACTTAAAGGTGCCGGTAAAACGCCCTATTCACGTATGGGTGATGGCCGCGCCGTGCTGCGCTCCTCGATTCGTGAATATTTGTGTAGCGAGGCGATGCATGCCTTGGGTATTCCCACTACACGGGCTTTAGCAGTCGTGGGATCAAAAAAAACAGTGGTCCGCGAGAGCCTTGAAACTGCAGCGGTTTGCACGCGTCTAGCGCCGAGTTTTTTACGGGTTGGTCATTTCGAACATCTCGCTTCCCTGCAAATGCATACCGAACTAAAAATGCTTGCCGATGATTTGATTGACAACTTTTATCCCGTTTGCCGTAGTTCTACCGCACCCTATTTAGAGCTCTTTAAAGCAATTTCTGCGCGGACTGCTCAACTTGCCGCGCACTGGCAGGCTGTGGGCTTTTGCCATGGCGTGCTCAATACCGATAACACCAGCTTGCTCGGCTTGACTATGGATTACGGCCCATTTGGGTTTCTCGATCAATTTCAAATTGATCATATTTGCAATCATTCTGATGCAGGAGGTCGTTACAGCTATCAGCGTCAACCACAAATTTTGCACTGGAATATGGCTTGTTTAGCGAGTGCGATGCTGCCTTTAATTGAGCAAGAGTTAAAACAATCAAATCCTACTCAGTCTGAAACTGACTTAAGTAATGCAGCACAAACCACCTTACGTAGTGCGCTTGCGCTTTATCCCGATATTTATCAAACCGCATGGGAGACCCATTTTCGCGCAAAGCTCGGTTTACTTACGATCCAGCCCGACGATGTGCCTTTAATTGAGGCCTTACTGCAATTAATGCACCACAATCAAATTGATTTCACCACGTTTTTTCGTCATTTAGGCGATCTTAGTGCGCTACCCGGTAATAATCAAAATACTGTCTTACGCGACCTATTTTTGGACCGCGCTGGTTTTGATGCCTGGCTAATTCACTACCGCGCTCGCTTACAGCAAGAACATAGTAATGATCAAGAACGCAAACAGCGTATGAATCTCGTCAATCCCAAATTTATCCTGCGTAATTATTTAGCACAGGCAGCGATCGAGGCAGCGCAAGCGGATGATTTTTCAGAATTATCACGCTTAGCCACTATTTTGCGTAACCCTTACGCTGAGCAATTAGAATATGATGCTTATGCCAAGCCCCCGCCACCCGAATTGAACTCAATTGAGGTGAGTTGTTCCTCTTAAAGAGAGCTATTGAAATGAAGAAAACTGACGCAGAATATAAAAAAGAGTTAAGCGATATTGAATATCGTGTTACGCGACAAGCCGCTACTGAAGCACCTTTTACGGGTAAATATTGGGATCACTGGAATCAAGGTGAATACAAATGCATTTGTTGTGACACACCCCTATTTGTTTCTAGTAGCAAATTCGATGCCGGTTGCGGTTGGCCTAGCTATGATGCTCCAATGGTTGCCGAGGCTATCGTCGAACATAAAGATACTACCCACGGCATGACGCGCACTGAAGTGCGTTGCGGTAATTGCGATGCCCATTTAGGGCACGTATTTAATGATGGTCCCGCTGATACTACCGGCTTGCGCTATTGTATTAATTCAGCATCACTCAAGTTTGAACCCAGTCAAAACGCGCAAACTATTACGGAAAATAAATAAAGTTTATGAAATTTCTTTTCGATTTATTTCCAGTCATTTTATTTTTTATTACTTTTAAATTTGTCGACATTTATGCCGCCACTATTGTGGCCATGGTGGCAACCATCTTACAAATTCTTTGGGTCTATTACCGCCACCGTAAAATTGATGCCATGCAATGGGCCAGCTTAATATTGATTGTGGTCTTTGGTGGCCTCACCATCTTCCTACAAAATAAAGTTTTTATTCAGCTTAAGCCAACTGTTTTATATTGGCTATTTGCTGCAGTGCTGTTCATTAGTGCGCAGTTCTTTAAAAAAAATTGGATTCAAGTTGTCATGGGCAAGCAAGTAACCCTTAAGCCCCCGCATGCACATAGCATCTGGGGAAAGCTAAATCTCGCTTGGATTATCTTTTTCCTGGCAATGGGAGTCTTAAATCTGTATTTTGCCTTTCAATTTTCTGAAGATACTTGGGTCAACTTTAAGTTATTTGGTAGCACGGGTTTATTAGTTGTTTTTATTATTTTGCAAAGTATTTGGCTTGGAAAGCATATTGAGTCATGACCCCAAACCAATTACGCATTCAACAATTTACTGCCGATCTAGAGGCAGCATTTGCCATTGCTAATTTACACATTGAAGATGAGAGCCATATGCATGCAGGGCATGCCGGAGCGGCTAGTGGTGGAGGTCATTTTCGCGTTACTTTGGTTGCCCCGGAATTTGCCGGTCTATCGCGCGTGGCACGCCACCGGCTGGTGTATGATGCTTTGCAGAAACACATTCCCGCTGAAATTCACGCCTTAGCTATTGTTGCCCTAACCCCAGAAGAAGCCATTTAAGATCATGTCATTTATTCATAAACACCTCTCCCTTAGCATTATTTCTACCACTATTTGCCTTACTTTTACCCCCCTTCTAGCCTACGCACAAAATGCCGCAATTGTGAATGGCAAAGCCATTCCCTCAGCTCAGTTAGATGCCTTAATTAAAAAATCAGGCCAGGGCGATGATCCTAAAATTCGCGAGCAAGGTCGAGAGATGCTCATTACTCGAGAGCTTATTTTGCAAGAAGCCGATAAAACTGGCGTTACGCAGCGCCCTGATATACGCGAACAAATTGAGCAATCGAAGACAGGCGTTTTAGTTGCCGCTGTCTTTCAAGAGTACATCGAGAAAGAAGGTGTGACTGAAGCCGATTTAAAGTCCGCTTATGAAAGCATGAAAACGCAATACACTGGCAAGGAATATCACGTTGAACATATTTTGGTCGAAAAAGAAGCTGATGCTAAAGCGATCATTGCCCAAATTAAAGGCGGAGCAAAGTTTGCTGATATTGCTAAAGCCAAATCAAAAGATCCCGGCTCTGCCCCTAATGGCGGCGATTTAGGCTGGGTAAGTGAAAAAGCTTTAGTACCTGAATTTTCGAAGGCAATGGTAGGCTTGAAAAATGGCCAGATGACCGACAAGCCTGTTAAAACTCAATTCGGTTGGCACATTATTAAAGTCGATGAATCGCGCGAGGCGAAAGTACCTAGCTTTGATGAAGTCAAAGACCAACTTAAGCAAATGATTATTTCAGATGAAGCCTGGCAAAAAGCGCAGTTTGCTGAAATGATGAAAAAACTGCGGGCAAAAGCAAAGATTCAATAAACCCTTAGCCTAATTACTAGCGCTGGGCTTTTTAGCTCAGCAGCTGCTTCCTTTGCTAAAAATTGACCTATCTGGCAAGCATCACCAAACCCAGCTTCTAATAATGTAGCCATTACCTGTGGCGCAGAAGCCGGTGTACAGCTAATTAACAGCCCGCCACTAGTTTGTGGGTCTGTTAACAAGGTTTGTACTTGAGCAGCCGAAAGCCCTCGATCTTGGCCCACTGCATTGCCAAGTACTATCTCGCCTCCATAGCTTTGCCAATTACGCGTGCTAGCGCCCGTCGAATAGCCCAGCTTTAGGTTTTCCAGTGCTAAGGGAATAAACGGTATTGCTGCAAAATCCAGCTGCAACTCTAAATTAGCGCCCCGAGCCATTTCAAGCGCATGCCCTGCTAAACCAAAGCCTGTGACATCGGTCATGGCAGTAACGCCGTGCAACTTAGCAATACTTGTGCCAATACTGTTTAATTGCGTCGTTAAGCGCAGCATTGCAGCATATCCAGCAGCGCTTAATACGCCCTTTTTTAAAGCTGCAGAAAGTATGCCGATACCGAGCGGTTTAGCTAAAATTAACACGTCCCCTGCTTGGGCATTGCAATTTTTACGCACAAACTGCGGGTGTGCCAAACCCATCACTGCTAAGCCGTATATGGGTTCAGGAGTATCAATTGAATGGCCTCCTGCAATCGTGATGCCCGCAGCAGCGCAAACGCTTTGCCCCCCGGCCAGAATGCGTCCAATTGTTTCCGCTGGTAACTTATCAATCGGCATACCCACAATGGCTAAAGCCAAAATCGGCTCACCTCCCATGGCATAAATATCTGAAAGCGCATTCGTGGCTGCAATACGACCAAAATCAAAGGGATCATCAACAATGGGTGTAAAAAAATCGGTAGTAGCTATTAACGCTTGCTGATCATTCAGGAGATAAACAGCCGCATCATCCGCCGATTCATTCCCAACCAGTAATTTAGGATTGGGTAAGGGCAAAGGCAAATCGCGCAAAATAGTTGCTAATAAACTGGGAGAGATTTTGCAGCCACAACCTCCGCCATGGGCATATTCGGTTAATCTAATTGGTGTAGTCATAAAGGCAGTATATTGTCTCCTATGATGATCCTCCACACCATGCTACGAGTCGGTAACCTAGCCCGATCGATCGATTTTTATACCCAAGTCATGGGCATGAACCTATTACGCACAACCGAGCGCCCAGACCAACAATATTCATTGGCTTTTGTGGGCTTTGGCAAAGGTAATGCCGATGGCCAGGCAGAGATTGAATTAACCCATAACCACGGGGTAGAAAGCTACGAAATGGGCACTGCCTATGGCCACATTGCCATCGAAGTGCCAGATGCCTATGCTGCTTGCGAGAAAATTAAAGCTGCAGGCGGAGTTATTACTCGCGAAGCTGGGCCCGTTAAAGGGGGCGATACCGTAATTGCCTTTGTAGTAGACCCCGATGGCTACAAAATTGAATTAATTCAACGCTAAGAATTGGGTCTAAGCGGGCCTAAGCCAGAACGCGAGCAGGCCAAATTTAGCGCCAGCCTTTTAATTCCATGCAAGCAATCCATTGCTTATGATGAATTCCTGAATTTTGCTCTGGATACGCTAGTTGGCAATCGGCAATATCCTGATTGAACGTTTTGGCATTATTTTTAGTCGCATCTAAATTTTGCGTTGGTATTTTGGCGCAGGCCACTATAACCAATGCTGAAAAGAGTAGGCTAAAAATTAATTTCATATCATTCCTAGATTTTTTTATTACTCACTGTAATACACTGTCCCGTAAAGTGTTGCTCACTAGTGTATTCGCCGCGCTTCATTAAACTATATTCATTCAGTACGCCAGTAATTCGATTGTATTTCACTTTAAAGTCATGCTCATCATATGAGACAGTGCTAATTTCTTCGCATTCAATCTGTTCAGTAGACCAAATTTGGCAGGGTATTGAGCCCTTTGCTTTCTTGTCAATAAATTCAAATGTTTGGCGCTTTACTTTCTCAGCCTCAGCTGTTTGATTATTGGCCGTGTAGTAATTTTTAATTAGATAATCGCCAGTACATAAAAGGCGAAAACTACCCTCTTCTTTTTTGCATGCCGTTAATAGCAGCATGATACCAAGTAAGAAAAAACTGCAAAAAGTATAAATATTTTTAATAAAATAACCTTTGAAATTTACAATGAATCTCTCTGGCCCGCGTATAGGGTAAACCTGAATGTAATATATTAATTATTGGGCTAGAGTGGGGAATGTTTACTTACGGACGATTATAAATCGTTCAATAATGAAATCCATTTATTCTCGCTTCATGCTGCAATGTTTATGCAGTATTGGCGTCGCAATTGGCATAATTTCTTGTGGTGGCGATAATAATACTTCGAGTACCGCGCCGACAAACAACCGTAATATGAACTATGAAAGCGTAGTATTAGCAGCAAATTCACTCAGTGTTACGGTGGCAGAGTCACTCAATAGTCAGCCTAATACACCTTACGTGAGTGTTACTATTTGTGAGCCAGGTACATATACCTGCAAAACTATTCACAACATTATGATCGATACGGGATCTTCTGGCCTCCGTATTTTTGCTTCTGCAGTGAAGTCACTCAATTTGGGATTAACAAAATCAAATATTTATGAATGCGCAGGTTTTGGCTCTGGTGTTACATGGGGAACTGTGCAGATTGCAGATATTCGGATGGCAGGCGAATTAGCTAGCTCAATGGCGATACAGGTCATTGATGATGGCAATAATGTTACTGTTCCAAGTGCATGTAGCAACGGGCAACCCACCAATCAAACTCCTGCCGTCATGGGCGCAAATGGTCTCCTTGGCGTCTCCAATACTTTATACGACAATGGCCCTTATTTTGATTGCATTCCTAGTGCATCTAATTATTGTCTAATTTCACCGCCGGCCAATTATCAAATCCAAAACCCGATTGCTGCATTTGCGGTGAACAATAATGGACTAATAATTCGCTTGCCACAAATAAGCGCAATAGGTGCAACTACAGTAACGGGCTCTGTGATTTTTGGTATTGACACTCAAGCTAATAATTCATCAAATGGGGCAAATTTTATTCCTGCAAATAGTAATGGGAACTTTACAACTATTTTTAACAATGTTGCTTACCCGCAAAGCTATATTGATAGCGGAACAAATTACCTTGTATTTTCAGGTGAAAATAATAGTAGCGAATTACCGATCTGCAGCGCAAATATCTTTGCAGCCCTTTATTGCCCTACCAGTACCAAAAATTTTACTGCTACGATGGCCTTAAAAAATAATGTTACAAGTACGGTAAATTTTTCTGTTGCAACCGCTAATCTTGGCGCTTCTTACCAAGCATTTAATAATATAGCCGGCCCTCCTACAGTCATACCTGGAAACCAAATATTCGCCTGGGGCTTGCCTTTCTTCTTTGGCCGAAGTGTATATGTTGGTATAGCCGGCAAAACAAGTAATGCGGGCACCGGTCCCTACTTTGCCTATACCGATAACTAAGCAGAAAATTGAATTAAGCTATTTTAGAAATACCCGCAGTATTTTTTTTAGCCATCATCAAATCATAAAACTACTTCAAAGCTAATAATTAAAATGGGCGGTTACTGGTGGTTGCGCAAAATTTAGAAAAAACTAAAACCCAGGCACGTCTTAACTCATTAATATCAACATTATTTGGCTTAGGAATATTTTTTTCGACGAATGAGCTAACTGCATTGGTTGGCGATGCTTCACAGAAACTTCGAGCGGCGATACTAACCAAAACGAAGACAATTAACATTGAAATAATTATCCAAATTAGTTTCTTACTCATTGTTTAATATACCTTTATGAGGCCCGTTGAGGCGGGACAAATTCACTTATCTATTGATTATGCTCTTATTCTAAACCACTCTTTAGTCTTATTTATTACTGCACTCTAAAACTTATACCCTACCCCTACTAGCGCATTAGTCACTTTAAAGCTAGCCGTTCCTGAAGCATTGGTAGCAACATTTTGATTGCCATAACTAAAGTAGTTCACTTCAGCAAAGCCATACCAGCTACCTTGAATGATTTGGCGATAGCCCAGACCTAAGGAGTAGCCGTTATAGGTATCGTTACCTCCACCAATTTCATAATTAGCACTGGAGTAACCTACCTTAGCGTA
>JBAXGQ010000033.1:0-15619 GCA_037139315.1 Burkholderiaceae bacterium | reverse complement strand
ATTATTTTCGTTAGCCCAAGCAGTCAGCACCGAAAGATTTCCTGGAATGCCATACTCTGCTGAGATATTTTGAGGGGTAATATTTGCCCCCGAATTATTGGTGGAATTAGTAGAGTCATTGCTGCACGCAATAAGTGCAGCCGCAAGGAAGGTGATAGCCAAGCTTAGGCGCAGGTTAAAGTTCAATTTAATCTTTGAGTCTATTATTTTTCTACTGCCTCTATTTTATATAAATTACTTTGTATTGGTCAACCGGGAGGGTTATAGTCAAGGGCGCAGAAATATCAAAAAATAGGATGCAGGAAAGTAAAATACCAACTATAGTGTTGGCATTTTGATTCAGGGGATCTTTAAAAAAACCGTAATAGAGCTATGACATTATTTACGATTATCCATTGCCTTAATGGTGCCAACAAGAGGACCTGGTTTGATTGACACAGTACCTTCAAAAGGATGATCACATATAAAGACCAGGGTCATGAGGCCAACTAGGGCAGCAAGCTCAAGGCTGATTCCGATCGCAGTCAGCCACTTATTTAAAATTAATCCTAATGCTGACATTAAAAGTACACCAAAAAGAATGGCCAGATTGACGACCCAATAAATTCCATGCAAACCAATATGTGCACCTTCGAGTCGTGTTTCGCGCATTTCAACTGACTCATCTAATTTTTTGAGCAATTCACTGTAAATAACAGTTTCACGTGGGGTAGTGGGATTAATTTGGCCAATTTTGTCAGCTACGTTAGAAAATAATTGAGCAGTTTCAGCACCTTCTTGCTGAATTTGAAGTTTAGGCCATTCATCTTCGAGGATAGATTTAGCATAGATTTTTAAGTCAGCACGAATAGCTTTTACCTTTGGGTCTCCATATTGATGTAATAAGCGATCTACATCGTTTATACGGGCAGCTTCACCCGCTACATTCTCATCTGCATGATCATAATTGGTGATGACTAATACCAAAGAAAAGCTCAAAACAATCGCACTTAATGCGACTAAGCCAGACTGAATAGCAATCAAAAACTCTTTTTCATGATCAGAGATGTCATTAATAATAGGCGTCTTTTTTAGAAAAAAGGCCATTAAATACATCAAGGCAATCGATGCAATCAGACCAATGATAAATATAGCTATTGGGGGTTGGGTATAAAGCCAATGAGACATAAACCGCCTTTAATATTTTGAGATTTAAGAATTAACTGGTTCTTTTGCTGATGATTTCAATAACTTCAATAAGAGGTATTGGTTTAATTCCAGCTTCACCTTTTAGAGGCTCATCAAAGCTAAATGTTAAACATAGTAATGCTGCAAAGCATACCATTTGAGCGCCAATTACAATATCTGCAGCCCTTGTGCGCTCTGCAAAAGCAGACAAAACCGTTTTTGCAAATAACATGAGGATGATAATCATCCAGAATATACCCGGTATAGCAAATTCAGCTGCATCTATACGATCATTACGAGAGTCTGCTAAAGAATCAGCGAGTTTGAGCATTTCGTTATAGATAGAATTCTCACGCGGATTAGTCGGCTTCATTTCTATGACACCTTTGGAAACCGGCTTAAATAGTGCCTCAGTCTTTGCGCTGTGATGACCCTCATCCATTTCAGGCCATTCATCAGTCACAATCGACTGCGCATACTCTCTAAGAGCAATTCGAATTGGATCAGTTGCTTCTGAATTTCCATAGCGGGTTAATAGGCGATCAAGATTATTAATTCTGACTGCCTCTTGCCTAACAACATGTTCAGCTTGTCTATAGGTAGATACGGCCTGAACTAATGAGAAAGCCAAAATGAGGGCTAACAATGTTGAGATGGAGGTGTGAATATTTAAGGCTAAGGTGTCTTTATAACCAGGAGTGTATTTATCTAAAAATGAGCGAATAATTTTATGCAAAATCAGCATGCAAACTATCGTTAGCACAGAGAATAAAATTAAAAGTAACCAGGGTGGCGAATGATTAATTAGATAAAGCATAGTGTTCTCCGTTCGGGTTTTTTCAGTGTTACGACTTGATTTTTAATAATTTAACAAAAATTTCAATTAAATTTATTTATTATCAATTTACGTGATCTTAATTACAAAATAGAAGATACGCAAGTGAAGTGAATGAAATTTACATCAAAATGAAGCCCTACTATTATTGTTGCAGTTTCAACTACGCCCCAGTATCCGCAATTAATCCCGCAGCCTCTACCCCGGCAACGGCACAAATTTCATCGTTATCAGAGGTATCTCCACTAATTCCAATTGAGCCAATAATTTCTTTATTGGAATTTCTGATTAATGCACCTCCTGCTACAGGCACCATGCGACCATTTGACATTGCCATCAATGCATTAAAGAAGGCGGGAGCTGCTTCTGCACGCCTAGCTAGATCACGACCACCAAATCCCATTCCCAAAACTCCCCAGGCTTTTCCTACAGCTATTTCAGGACGCAATATGCTGGCCCCATCAGAGCGTTTAATAACCTTAATTTGACCGCCTATATCGAGAATAGCTACAGTTTGTGGTTGAAAACCCATTGCCTGCGCTTTTTCTAACGCTTTATCGGATATTAAGTTAGCAAGTTCTAGGGTAATTGATGTCATAGTAGGTATATAGAAGAAAACTCTTATTAATTAGAAAATACTAACAGAGACAGACAAAAAATATTTGTTATTAATAGAAAAGCATCTGCGTTGGGGTAGACGTTTTTAGCCCTGACATAAAAAAGCAGAAAAGTCTTTTGCTTGAGCTTTAGAAACTAATTCTAGTTCAGGCACGATACCAATACCAATAGACCCTAATTGTTCTATGTTCAAATGTCCATTGTTAGCCTGTAATGGCTTTGAGCAGATATCAAATTCTAAATATTGGTTTGACATGCTAAAACCCCAAGGTACTGATTCAATTGCGAAGCCTAATGAAGCTGTTGCGGCTGCCGATAGCGATGTTTCTGCTACTTTACAGGCAAGGTTAAGCTTAAGATTGCGATGCTGTAATTCAAACGCTGAATCAAGTCCAGATAATAGCCCCCCCGTTTTAATTAGCTTTAAACTTGCGCCATCTAAAGCATTGGCTTGATCAAAGTAGGCTATTTCGCTAACCCCATGTATTGATTCGTCTAAGGCTATCGGTAATTTTGATTTTGATTTGAGTAAAGAAAAATCATTTAGGGTCGACTGAGATGAGATTGCTTGTTCTACAAAGGACAGCTTGCTAGTACGTTCATTAGTACAAAAATTTATTGCATCCTCTAATTTAAATGCGCCATTAGCATCCGCTGAAATGGTATCCCCAGGTAGGAGATCGCACAAAATTGATACTCTTTTAAGATCTTCTTCAAGGGGTAAACTCCCAACTTTAATTTTCCAATGCCGATATCCTAGAGCATGATATTTTTTTGCATCAGCTATTTCTCTATCCAATGATCCGCCTAGCATACGTAATAAGGGTAAGGGGTTGGGGATATTCCCGGTATTATTTTTAGCTAGATCACGCAGTATTTTCCACACACTGGTTTCGCTTTTTTGAGCAAAAAGATCAAGCAGTGCCATTTCAAAACATGCCTTAATAGATGAATTCCCATATAAAAATTTATTTAGAGTAGGCGTAATTAGGAGGAGATTTGGGATGGATATACCCATTAGATGCTCACCAAGATATTTGGCATTTTGTAGCAAGCTACCAAGTGTTTCGCCAGTCATCAAAGGTGCAGCTGAAGTTTCACCCCATGCCTCTCTTCCTTCATCGTCCCGTATGCAGACTAATAGGGTATTAGCGTGAGTAATCGTTTCTCCGGACATCTTCATCGGCTCTATCAAGGGAATAGCTAGGGGATAAATTTTTATGTAGCTAATTTTCATTAAAGATTTATTATTTAATTCATTCCGCTTGAATATTGTTATCTTTAATAACCTTTGCCCATTTGGCTGATTCTTGATTTAAAAAACTAGCAAATTGCGCTGGAGTACTTGCCACAATTTCATTTCCCTGCTCAGCCATTCGAGCCTGTATTGTGGGGTTTTTTAATGCTTGCGCAAAAGCGCCGTGAATCTTATCGACGATAGGCTGTGGGGTACCACTAGGGACCAATACACCTATCCATGAGCTCACATCAAAATTAAGTAAGCCTTGCTCACTTGCAGTAGGAAGTTGCGGCAAAGCAGGCGTACGTTTTTTCCCTAAAATAGCTAGACCCTTGAGATTTCCACTTTTAATTTGTGGAATAGTTATTACGGCCCCCAAAATAGTGATGTCTGTTTCGCCTGCAATAGTAGCTGTTAAAGCAGGTCCACCACCTTTATAGGGAATGTGAGTCATATTAATTCCCAAATTATTTTTTAGTAATTCAGCCGCTAGATGTCCTGAGCTACCAGCACCACCACTAGAGAAATTAATGCCATTTGGCCGACTTTTAGCTAGCTCAGCTAACTCTTTTAAATTATTAGCAGGTAATTTAGTTCCTGCCACTAATATCAAGGGAATAGAAACAATTTCCATTACCGGTGTTAAGTCCTTAAATGAATCAAATGGTAAATTTTTGTAAATGTGCGGATTCACCGCAAAGGTGTCGTACACCATCAGTATGGTGTAACCATCGGCTGGAGATTTAGCGACAAAATTACTTCCAATAGCGCCACCTGCACCAGATTTATTTTCAATCACAATGGGTTGACCAAGAATTTCTTGTAATGAAGGTGCTAGTAGCCTTGCTATTGCATCAACAGCTCCTCCTGGTGCTAAAGGATTAATAATACGAATAGGTTTATTGGGATAAGTAGCCGTAGAATTTGGTTGAGCTATAGTTAGGCCGATTGCTTGACTAAGTAATAAAGCCAATAGAATATTTTTGTAGAGTTTTTGTTTAAACATATTTAGTCTGCCTTTATGTTACCTTCTTTAACTATCTTTGCTAGACGTAGCATTTCTTTTTGAAAAAATAATTGGCTATCATTTGGGTTTACCAGATTCATTACTTCTCCTCCATCACTTACTACTTTTTCTTTAAACGTGTTTGACCCAATTACCTGTTCAAGTGCTTTGCTTAGTTTATTTAAAATAGGGCTCGGTACACCAGCTGGGGCCCAAACTGCATATATGATTGACATTTCATAACCTTTAAGATTGCCGGCCTCCTCAATTGTGGGAATATCAGGCAAAAGTTTTGAGCGACTGGCGCTAGTTACACCCAGAGCCACTAACTTACCTGCCTTTACATGCGGTAGTGCAAGTCCGAATGCTGAAAAACTGATTGGTACTTGGCCGCCCAATGTATCGGTGATAGCAGGACCGCCTCCCTTATAGGGAATGTGAGCCATTTTGATACGCGCTTGGCTAGTTAATAATGCGCCAGCTAAATGACTTGCGCTACCATTTCCAAAACTTGCATAGGAAATAGTGTCGGGCTCTTTTTTTGCTAATGCTATTAGTTCGCTAATATTTTTTGGTGGAAAGTTAGGGTTTGCAACTAATAGTAGCGGAATGGAAGCAACCACAGCGAGAGGCACGATATCTTTTTCAGTGGAGTAGGGGGTTTTTCCATACATTGATGGATTGATTGCATGGGAGGTAATGGATTGAAACATGAGGGTATAGCCATCAGGAGCTGATTTTGCAACTACGTCTGCTCCGATCATGCCATTTGCACCACCGCGATTTTCTACAATAACTTGTTGACCTAGGATTGATCCTAATTGGGTAGCAATCGTACGCCCAAGGGAATCGGCAAACCCACCTACTGGCCAAGTAATGATTAATTTAATAGGTCTATTGGGATAAGTATCATTAGGTTGGGCAAAAATAGTTACACTAAAAAAAACTAGAAAAACAGCACTGATAGCTAATTTTTTTTTCGTAAGAAATATTGAACTTAACATTTGCTCCCTCACTATTAACTTAAGTAATTACTTTTTGATGCCTTAATTTTTCTACGGCAGCAGCATTTAGGCCTAGATACTCTTTCAATACTTCCTCTGTATGCTGTCCAAGAAGGGGTGGGGCATACCGAATTGAGCTCGGGGTTCCAATCATTTTAAGCGGTATTCCTAAGGTTTTAAACTTACCTATCTTATTATGATCTATGGTGCGTACCATTTTTTTTGCTTTTGTTTGGTCGCTGGCTAACGCCTCTTTCACTGTATTGACTTGGCCTACAGGAATTCCATTTTGGCGAAGTAAATTAATTAAGCTTTTGGCTGAGTAATTTATTAACTCTTTAGCAATTAAATCATCAATTATGGTTCGGTATTTCACGCGAGAAGCATTAGTAAAAAAGCGCTCATCTCTTGCCCATTCAGGGTGATTCAGTAATTCTGCCAGTTTAGTAAATTGACTATCATTACCTACAGCAAGCGCAATCAAGCCATCTAAGCATCGATAGCTTGTATACGGGACAATAGTTGGATGACCATTACCGTATCTGCCAGATTCACTTCCCGTGCCAAGATGGCTATTGCCCACATTGGCAAGTAGAGCGATCGCTGTATCAAATAATGAAACCTCTACCGCCTGTCCTAAGCCAGTTCTATATCGTGCCAATAATGCAGCTTGAATTGCATTAGCTGCCATCATGCCGGTTGCTAGATCAACAATTGCCACCCCATATTTAGTAGGTTCGCCCTCGATTGCTCCAGTAATACTCATTAATCCTGACTCTGCTTGTAAAATAAAATCATAGCCAGGTAGATCTGCCTGCGGCCCTTCACTACCATATCCTGTAATCGAACAACGCACTAAGCGGGGCGCATTTTTTTCAAACCACGCACTGTTAAACCCCCACTTCTCAAGAGTACCAAGCTTGAAGTTATCTAGTAGCACATCAAATTTAGGTAATAGTGTGGCTAGTAATTTCTTGCCCTCACTTTTTGAAAAATCAATCGTAATTCCACGCTTATTACGATTGCATCCTAAAAAATAAGCAGATTCCCCCTCTAAAAATGGGGGCCCCCAGGCCCGAGTATCATCCCCGCCAGTAATCGACTCAACTTTTATAACTTCGGCGCCCAAATCTCCTAAAAGTTGGCCGCACCAAGGACCTGCAAGCACCCGACTAAGATCAAGTACTTTGATATCGGCTAAAGCACCTAAGTTTTTCAGTGTCGGTATTTTAGGATTTTTCTGGTCCATGGTTAGATACTTAGTTACGCATGTCTGGAGGCGCGTTAAGATTTTTATGAAATCCATCCAAATAGTCCTCAAGGGCAGCTTTATTTTTCATGCGGAATTTTTGGAAGTCGGGTTTTCGACCCTCTAAAAAAGCATTCATACCTTCTAAACTCTCTTCTGATCCCCAGACATACGCAAGTAGTTCCATACCATGTTGCCAAGATGCATAAAGTTGATCAGATTCAAAATTTAAACTCTTTTTAGTCATACGAATTGTTTGTGCGCTATTACTTTTAATTGTTTCGCACCATGCCAGCGTTTCTTCTAAAAGCTTTTCCTCTGGAACGCATTTATTGATTAACCCAATTCGTTCAGCTTCTTTGGCGTCAAAGCGTTTTGCTAGAAAAATCATTTCACGAGCGATACGCTCACCAACAATGCGCGGCAGGTATTGAGTTGCTCCAACAGTTGGGCAAGCGCCCACTTTAGCGCCAGTTTGGCCAAAGATTGATTTTTCTGAACCAATTACTAAGTCACACCAGAGCGCTAGCTCATGTCCACCACCAACACACCAGCCATTTACCATTGCAATTGCAGGAATCGGTACGCCGCGAATAGCCATAGCAAGACCAAGCATTCGGTCATTCCACATCGATGCATTAGTAAAAGTAAGCCTTTTCATAGCATAAAAGTCTCCGCCGGCAGAGAAGGCTTTATCACCAGCACCAGTAAAAACAATACAAGCTATTGAAGGATCTTCCCGGGTTAGCTTGACCGCATCAATCATTTCATCTAGAGTTTGCTCGCGAAATGCATTCAGCACCCGAGGTCTGTTGATCGTAATCCAGGCAACTTGATCTTTAATTTCGAAAAGAATGTCCTTGTAGGCTTTTGCAGGTTTTATGCTCATAAAATTTCCATGGTTGAAGAATAAAGAATATATATTAGGGTAATTAAGTATCGGTTTTTATGATGATACTCTTAACAACTAAATAATAATTTGTTTAAAAATGATTATAGAATCAACTCCAGATTCTATATTTGGCGCGATCTTAAGGAATTCAAAACTAACCTTCGGGCCGGTAATTGAGAATGTCATCAAGTAAATGCCATAATGGAATGCTAATTAGGGGGGAACTATGGTTATCAAAGATCCGGGGTTACGAATTGCAACAGTGGGGCTATTGCTTGGCTCATTACTTTTAGTAAGCGAACCAGCATCAGCCCAATGGGTTTTTGCTGCTAAACATATAGCAGGTCGGATCAATCAACTCACTCAAGATGATAAAAATGGCAAACCTACAGCTCAAATGGCTACGGTTGTTTTAAATGCCCCAGCAAGCAATGTTTATGCAACAGCCATTAATATAGCTAAGCAAAACCAAGCAGTCACGATAGTCTCTCAAGATGCTAAAAATTTAACACTTAAAGTATCAGAAAATAATAACAACGTTGCTTTAAAAGTTGTTCCATTAAGTGATCAAACTTCTGAAATCATGATTTCTGCGAGTGCTCCTGCAGATGGAGATGCGTCAAGTACCTCAACTGCAGCAAATGCAATTCTAAAAATTTGTACCCAAATGAATAAAAAATGTTCTTTAGGGGCAAATTAGCGTTGGTGGGTAGCTCATTTTATTCGAGGTAGGCGGATGATCAAACTAAATTTGACAAGTATCAACTTGTCTTGTTTTGCTGCTGTGCTATTGCTTATTTTTGGTACTCATGCACGTGCAGATGAGGGTCAAGAGGGAATTAAAGTAACCCAGATAGTTAAAACAACCCAAGAGTGGGATGGCAGTCCATTACCCCCTTATCCCTCAAAAAATCCAGAGATTACTATTCTGAGTTATGAAATAGCTCCCGGTACAAGACTGCCAATGCATAAGCACCCAGTAATTAATGCGGGGGTTATGTTGCAAGGAAAATTAACGGTTATTACTAAAGAGGGAAAGCAGCTAGTGCTTAATCCCGGTGATTCAATTGTCGAGTTGGTCAATAAATGGCACTATGGTGTAAATCAAGGATCTGAGCCCGTTAAGCTCATTATGTTCTATGTAGGAGAAGTAGGCACGCCTTTGGTAATTAAAGAGGCTAATTAAGTATTAATACTAAATTTATGGGCAATTTAAAACGAAGGTTTCTAGTGAGAAGATATACAATTCTTAAAAAATTCTTTATATTTTTAGGAATTATTTTACTTCTTCAAAGCAACGTGCATGCAGAAAATGATGCTGTATCGCATGGTGAATACATTATTAGAATAACGGGCTGCAATGATTGCCATACACCTGGCTATGCACAAAAAGGTGGAAATATGCCTATCAGTCAGTGGTTGACGGGAAATTCAATTGGTTATAAAGGAGATTGGGGAGTTTCGTATCCTGCAAACTTGCGCTTATTAATACAGAAATTAACGGAAGATCAATGGGTTATTTTTTCAAAGCATTTAGAGGCTAGACCGCCCATGCCTTGGTTTACGATTCAAATGATTTCCGAGCCAGATTTACGCGCTACCTATCAATTTATAAAATCCTTAGGGCCCGCTGGTGTGTTGGCGCCAAATTTTGTCCCTCCTGGGGGCGAAATAAAAACGCAATACATTGATTTTGTACCAGTTAATACTAAGCACTGGCATGGCTTTTCCCATGTTACTTCTAAGTAATAATTACTCCAATATCAATTTAGCCTAATATTTTCAAAGCAGTTTTTTGATATCTTCCCTAATATTTTTAGGAGAGGTAGTTGAGGCATAGCGTTTGACGGGCAAACCATTACGATCAATCAAAAACTTGGTGAAATTCCACTTAATAGCCTCAGTGCCAAGTAAACCTGGTGCTGCAGCTTTGAGATATTCAAATAAGGGATGGGTATGAAGTCCATTGACATCCGTTTTTTGAAACACTGGAAAAGTAACGCCAAATTTTGTGCTACAAAATGCCTGAATTTGCTCTGCATTTCCAGGTTCTTGCCCGCCAAATTGATTGCAGGGAAAGCCTAGTATCTCAAGGCCTTGATTATGAAATTCATCATAAAGCGCCTGCAGTTCATGATATTGAGGGGTGAAGCCACACTCACTTGCTACGTTAACCACAAGCAGAACTTTGCCAGCATAGTCGTGAGTATTTTCAGAGTTTCCATTAAGACGCTCTAAGGCGATATTGGGGAGTACGATATTAATCCAATTAGTTGGTAAAAATTAATGCTTTATTTAGGGTTTAAATTCCAGGGTTAGTATTTTTTCTATTTAATATACTTATTTTTTGAAAAAACCAAAAAAGCCACACTAACTATTCCAATAGAAAATAATATATAGGAGTTAGTGCGCACAAGAATAATAAAACCAAGTAATGTTAAGCCAAAAGCAAATAAACCCAACTTATCTCTAGACATCAGATCTCCCTTTTTCTTGTTTGGGTTGCTAACAAAAATTACCCTTAAATCATTAATTTTTTATGGGTAATTGTAATTATACTTAGACTGTTTAGAAATATATATATATATGAAAAAGCTTATCTATTTACTTTTATTTTTCTGCGCCGGTACCATTGTGGTTGCTTGTGGTGATAGCGGAGAAACTAATACTTCAAACGCCACGGGTTCATTCTCTGCGGTCGGTATGATGACTTCGCCCCGTTCCATGCCAACGGCAGATTTATTACTTGATGGACGGGTGCTTGTAGCAGGGGGTATAGGGTCTGCGGCAGTCGCAGTCGCTTCAGCTGACCTCTACGATCCATCAACAAGGACATTTAGCGCAACTGGATCTATGTCGTTCCCTCGCGATGCCGCAGCCTCTGCGCGACTTTTAGATGGACGAGTTTTTGTGGCTGGAGGCGAAGATAATACTGCGACTGCTATTACCGCAGTAGAACTCTACAATCCTACAACCGGTACGTGGACACTTACAAGTAATATGAGCACTGCGCGTGTTAACCCCACAGCAACCTTACTTAATAATGGTAAGGTGCTAGTTGTTGGTGGGTATAGCATCGATGACAATTCGTTTCCACTTGCTAGTGCTGAACTCTATGATCCCACTACTGGAACCTTCTCACCAACTGGATCCTTATCTACTGCACGTCGCAACCATACTGCAACATTACTTAGTAACGGCAAGGTATTAATAGCGGGTGGGTATAACGGTGCCTATTTAGATGCACCGGAAATTTATGATCCTAGCACTGGCGTCTTTAGTGTTACTGGCTCAATGGGAACACCGCGACGCTTTCCAACCGCTAATCTTTTATTGGATGGTAAAGTGCTAATTGCAGGCGGTTACGGTAGTAGCTCAACTACTCTCGCGTCTGCGAGCCTATATAACGTCCAAACTGGCACCTTCTCATTTACGGGCTCGATGATCAATGCAACAGGGCGCCAAACTGGCACACTTCTGGTTGATGGCAAAGTGCTGATAGCCGGTGGGGCTTATGATGGAGTAGATGCACTTTCCGCAGCCGAACTATATGATCCAGTAACAGGCAAATTTGCTGCTACAGGATCAATGACTATACCGCGCTGGCGTCATAATGCAATACGTTTATTAAATGGCGACGTGTTGATTGTAGGCGGCAGAGATAATGTAGCTGCAGTTGCATCGGCAGAGGTATATACCAGAAAATAGTAATCTAGTTATAGCCTTTGTAACAAAGCTAATAGGCAATCGAACTAAGGAAAATTTATTGAATTAGATTTACACTTATAGAATGTTGCCTAATTTACAAACCTTCACTCTTTTTTATGATGGGGCATGCCCTTTATGTCAAGCAGAGATTTTATTTTTATCCAAGCGTAATGAAGCTGGACTTTTAAATTTTGTTGATATTAATTCTGCTCTTTATGATCCTCAAAAAATTGGCATTACATGCGAACAGGCTTTGGCTGCCATGTATGGTCAATTCACTGATGGAACGCTCATTAATGGAATTGCTGTTTTTCCAGAGGCCTATCGTCGGGCGCGGCTACCATTCTTAGCATGGCTTTTCTCAAGAAAATTGCTACAGCCTGCACTTACAGTTGCTTATAAATTTTTTGCCAAAAATAGATCGTCAATATCTAGACTATTGGGGCCTGGTGCACTTTGGTTGGTCAATTTTAAAAATTAACTAGCTTAATTAAGACACAAGCAGACAAGTCTATTTTTGATTAAAATCATTTTATGCGAATAGAAGACACTGATCCGGCTAGACATGCCGGTATTGAATATCCAATGGAGGTTGGTTCTCCAGCCTTTGCCCCAATCAAAATCGTCGAAGAAAAAGATAAAGCTGTTAATGTTGCTCGTCAAAATGCTAAGCAAGAGTATGAGCGAATTATGGAGCAGGCTGAGATTTTAATGAAGCAGGCGAGGGCTTTGCAAGCAAGACTTGATGCAACAGAATTAGTGCATCGTGCTAAATTTAGTTTTAATCCAATTCATGGAAAAATTTATCACCTTTATTTTGATAAACGTAATTCAGAAAATATTCTGATTCAAAGTGGTCCATCTGAGTGGAGTTGTGGTATCCCTGAAAACTGGACGTATTCTATGGCGGTTAAGAAATTGGGCGATAGTACGTGGGCTCTCGTTGAGGATGAGCAACCAAATAAACTAAACCCGTAAATAATTACAGCAAAAATTTGGCATGAAAGAATTATTAAAGATATCGCTATAGATCTGGATTAGCTTGGCATTAAGCGGGTGTCTTGCCAGTACTTCTTCGCCAGTTGGGCCCAATTGTAATTATGGTAGTGCCCGCACCTTGTGGGATATGCCGCTAGCTTGTCAAGGCGGCTAATATTTAAACTTCATAAGAGCAAAGTACGATTCAAAGTATTTCCACTGCTCTTTTTAATTAAGCTACCCGCTCAATTAAAAAGTCATTCGCACCCCAGCCGCAAAGGCATTTGCTGAGGTAGATTCATTTTCTGAGCCATAAATTGTGTATAAATTTGTGCGCTTACTCAGGTAATAATTTAATCCGAGTTGCCACGCTGTAAAGCTAGCGGCACCATAAACTTTGGCGTAATTTGTATATTTACCATAGCCAATGTTTGCCCATCCCTCTATAACAGTAGTAAGAAAACTGCGTACGCCAATTTGTTGGGCACTTCGACTTGAGTAATATTGAGTCCCAAGAATATTTGTTGCTTTGCGATTAACATATTGTAAGTACAACCTAAATTTATCGAAATTATAAGTTAGGCCGCCATAGTATTGATTATCTTGAGTATTGACTCCGCCGTTGGTTTCAACCCAACCTTTAGCCTGTGGAGTATAGGCAGTAGAGGCGCATTCACCAGGCACATCGCAGCCATAACCTAAATTAGCGGATTTAAGTGCTTGATAAGCAATACCAATATATAAATTTTTCCAAGTGTAGTCCGCGGATAAACCCCAGCCGTTGTAATTATTACTTATCGGTACTGGCGCGTACTTTGAATTCCCTTTAGTAGTGTCATTTCTAAGGGTATATAAGCCAGCGACTTTAAAGCCATTAAGGTTAGCAGATTGAAAAGTTAAGGCAGATTGGGTACGTACTGTAAATGCATCTGAAACATCACCTACCCCAACATTACCTGAGTAATAAGTATTATCTGAAGATAAACTTGATGAATAGATGGAATAGACCGGGAAGACTGCCGATCCAGGCATATTATTAGTGTTACCGACATCGGTTGCTGATAGTTGATTAAAAATTGGGGTGTATTGGGTGCCAAAAGCTAACTGACCAATTCCAGACTTACCTAAACCAGCAAACGCTTGTCTAGTTTGCCAGGTAGATAAGGAAGAATTGGCTGGCTGTAAATCGGTTTCAGCAGTAAAAAAGGCAACTAGGCCACCTCCTAAGTCTTCTGTGCCCTTAAATCCTAAGCGACTAATTTGCTGTGCAGAGTAAATAATCGCGCTAGCATTAGCTTGAGAACTAGCATTGTTGCCTGCGCTTTTTGCCTTTTCATTAAAGTACCCAATATCAACGACGCCATAAATAGTAATACTTGACTGAGCAGATGTAACTCCCGAAAAGACGCTTAGTGCGGCCATTGCGAGAAGTGATTTTTTCATCTCAGCCATTACTATTATTTAAATCCCAACTTAATTCATCGTTCAGTGCGCAAAATAGCCCAAGGGGCTGATTCCAAATAGGGTCTGGTGTATGTAGAGAGCAAAAATAAACCAAGCTGATATGCCAATAGTATAAGTGGCGATCGTCATCATTAAAGATGTTTCAGTTGGGGCATCCAAAGAATTACTCCTCCTACGCCTACAGGATTTAAAATCGAGGATCGCCCAAATTAGAAAACTTCCAAAGAGAATAATTCCTGCAAGGGACCCATTGGAAATTAAGTGGGCTAAGGCCCAGGTTTTGACACCTAAAACCATAGGGTCTTTCACTTTTGCTTTAATCCCATTTTTAGGTACCTGGGCAGCTGCCAGCAGGATAAAAGCGACTAGTGTCAGTGCCGCCGTAATATGCCATGTCCAAAGTGGTGGCGACCAAATCGCGATGCTCGGACTAGTTTGTCCATAGCCAAAGATAATTAGTATGAATCCAATCAGGGCAAGCAGCGAACAAACGCCTTTCCATTTTTGCTCACCCATTTTTTCAGTTTGAATGGTGCGCCAGGGGTCTGCAAAAATCCTGATCGAATGAATGCCTAAAAATAGTACCAATCCTAGAATAAGAATAGTCATAAAAGCCTCATTTAAAGCGCTGAACCAACGTTATATAAAAATATCAAAATATAATTTTCTAAAATTTAAGTTGCCCCCGAAATTATGTCAGACTTAAAGCAACATTACACTAGAATGTAATTTATTCTGCAACCAAAGGAGAAATAAAAGATGAAAGCAATTTGGAATAATGTAGTTTTGGCGGACTCAAACCAGACTATTGAAGTTGAAGGGAATCATTATTTTCCGCCCTTAGCCTTAAATACAGCGTATTTTAAAAAGTCTGAAAAAAATACCATTTGCTCTTGGAAAGGAACAGCCAATTATTATGATGTAGAGGTTAATGGCAAGATTAATAAAGACGCAGCTTGGTATTATCCAGAACCAAAGTCTGCGGCTGGCAATATTGCGGGTTATATTGCTTTTTGGAAGGGCGTTGAAGTGCTTGATACCTGAGCTGACTTGAAAACGAGCATATTAATTAAATTACTTGCCATCTTAGTGACGGCAGTTTTTATTTCCCCAGGTTATTCCCAAGAAAATACCAATCCATTTGATGTGCAGGTTACGGTTTCTCCTTTGGGTGAGCGTTTACAAATCAATGCTAGTTATTCTGTGCCAATCAATATTTGTAGTGCTTATGCTTTTATTACTGACTATGAAGCATCTAAAAATATTCCCGGCATCATTGATGCAAAAATCGTCTTACGGCTTGGTAATAAAGTTCGGGTACGTAGGGTAATTGAAGAGGAAATTCTATTTTTTCCTGTTCAACTGAAGTCCATAGTTGAATATACGGAGGTTCCATATCAGCTTCTAAGCTTTGAGCAAATTAGTGGCGATGCTAAATTTTATAAAGGTACTTGGAAG
>JBAXGQ010000032.1:0-15898 GCA_037139315.1 Burkholderiaceae bacterium | reverse complement strand
TTTAGTCGCTTGCGTTTTGTCGCTGAACGCGCTGATGTTGGTGAATTTCGCGAAGCGGTTTTTGCTGTGACTATTCCCGAAGAACGTGGCTCATTTAAGCGTTTTTGTGAACTTCTAGGCAAGCGCAATGTAACGGAATTTAATTACCGCATTGCTGATCAAAGTGAGGCCCACCTATTTGTAGGTATTTCTACTATAAAGGCGCAGGATAGTACGACGATTGCTAAGCACTTTAATCAAGCTGGCTTTGCCACCATTGATCTTACCCATGATGAGTTAGCGAAGTCACATTTACGTCATATGGTCGGTGGGCATTCACCCTTAGCTAAAGATGAGCTGCTGTACCGCTTTGAATTTCCAGAAAGGCCAGGTGCGCTAATGCGTTTTTTAACCAGTATGGCGCCCAACTGGAATATTAGTTTGTTTCATTACCGCAATCATGGAGCTGACTATGGCCGTATTTTAGTCGGCATTCAAGTACCAAAAACAGATCAAAAAGCATTCCAAGACTTTCTCACCACGCTGGGATATCCCCATTGGAACGAAAGTAAAAATCCCGCGTATCAACTCTTTTTAAAATAAGATGGCCTACAGTCTCTCCGGAAAATTAGTCGTGGCCATTTCATCGCGCGCCTTGTTTGACTTTGAGGAAGAAAATAATCTGTTTGAGTCCACCGATGACAGCGCTTATATGAAGCTGCAACTGGAAAGGCTGTCGATTCCTGCGCGTACTGGAGTCGCTTTTCCCTTAGTAAAAAAATTATTGGCCTTTAATTCAGGTGATGAACAACGGGTAGAGGTTGTTATCCTGTCGCGCAATGATCCCGTTAGTGGTTTACGGGTATTCCGTTCAGCAGCCCACCATGGCTTACATTTAGAGCGCGGGGTTTTCACCCGTGGCCGCCCACCTTATCATTACTTACGCTCACTGCATGCCAATTTATTTTTATCTGCCAACGAAGATGATGTTCGGGCTACGATTGATGCGGGCTTTCCAGCGGCTCGAGTCTATCCAGAATCCAATACCAGCGCTGAATCTCATCCCGATGAAATTCGTATCGCTTTTGACGGCGATGCCGTTTTATTTTCCGATGAAGCCGAACAAGTATTTCAGAATAAAGGCTTAGAGGCTTTTGTTGATCATGAAAGTAAAAAAGTTTCCGTACCTTTACCACCCGGCCCTTTTAAGCCATTGTTAGAAGCGCTTCATCGCCTGCAAAATCAATCCAGTGAGCACGGTATGCGCATTCGCACCGCCTTGGTTACCGCGCGCTCGGCGCCAGCGCATGAACGAGCCATTCGTACGCTGATGGATTGGGGTATTGAAGTTGATGAGGCTATGTTTCTAGGTGGCCTGTCGAAAAGTGATTTTTTACGCGAATTTGAACCTGATTTCTTTTTTGACGACCAAACCGGCCATTGTCAAGCTGCTGCTTCAGTTGCGCCAACTGGACATGTAGTCTCGGGTATTGCGAATCGCCAAAAATAGAAACTGACAAGTAATGGCGCGCTGGCACACTCGCTTTGACAGTAATATATTCAAGACAATCTGGATTCTCTTAGGATTATTTCTTCTTTATAAATGCCTCCACCCAGCTATAGATGGAGATGGTGTAGACCGATTTAATGATCTACTAGCATTGATCAACGGGCAATCTCCAACGAGTAAGTTTTCTACCATTCATGCCATCTTCTCTAGCCCACTTTATTGGGTAGGCTCTTTTTTTGAAAAAGCCAAACTAACTATCGCTTGGTTCAATCCGCTTATTTTTTGCCTACTTTTATTATTTCTAGTACGCGAAATGCCAAATTGCACAATGCAATTTTTTGTCGCCATTTTCATGCTCGCTGCCTCAATGTTCCCGAATCACATCATGACTTATTATGGTGAAACACTGACGGCTTGTGCGATTACCTTAGGAGTCATAGCGCTCCTCAAAGAGCGGCTTTTTTTAGCCGTGATTTTATTGAGCATTGGTGTAGTACAAACGCCAGCGACACTACCTGCACTTGTTTTAACGCTCATTTTTTTAGCCTTAAAGTTACGCAAACCACTTTACCTCCTCATCCTCCTGATGCCAACTAGCGCCATCATGCTCGAACACTATTTCAAGTTTGGCGCAATCTTTGCTTCCCCCTACTTAGTGGCCGATCAAGGCACTGTCACTATATTGCCCTATTCTGGTAAAGCTGGTTTTAGTTACCCTTTTATTTTGGGATTCATTTCAATTCTGTTTTCTTTTGGCAAGGGCTTACTATTTTTTATTCCAGCACTTTTTCTGCGGCCATTTTTTAAACCACGCACAAGCGCCGAACAGAAATTATTTTTACTCATCGATGCCCTTTTAGTTTTTGTTTTTGGCATGGTATTAATCTACGCTAATTGGTGGTCTTGGTATGGTGGTTTTTTTTGGGGGCCGCGGTTTTTTTTGCTGGCCTGCGTCCCGGCCTCTCTGCTCTTGGCTTATGGAGTTTGTTTGGCTGACCTATCTTTCAAAGCTCGCTTAGTGCTGCTAGCATCGATATTGTGGAGTCTTTGGGTTTGTATCCAAGGTTTTCTATTTAGTGTGCGAGACCTTGAAAGTTGTTTAGAAAATAATGCTGCTTTACAATTTTTGTGTTGGTACACACCAGAATTTAGCCCCCTGTTCAGACAATGGATTGTCGGTTTTCCTAAAATTAACTACTATCAAACGCTGTATATTATCTGGGGTGCAATTTCGGTTTTATTCAGCGTCTGGCGGATCTTTTTTATTCCCAAAAAGAGCAATCAAATGGCTCTGAACAAAAATTAACCGTCTTACTACTTATTCTTTTTATCTATATGGCTGTAATTAAATCAATAACTCAACTTGGGCGGCAAACGGCTTACCCTACTCGCTATGATACTAGCTTGTTATTTCCGATTGATCGCGCAGGACAGCGTGCTAATTTGTTAAAGCCTAACCAGAATACTCTGCCATTTTATGGTGTTGATATTTGGAATGCGTATGAATTAAGCTGGCTGAATGCCAAAGGAAAACCACAAATAGCTTTAGCTGAATTTATTATTCCAGCAGATTCACCCAAGATGATTGAATCAAAATCATTCAAGCTTTATTTAAATAGCGTTAATAATGAGCGCTTTAACTCTGTAGACGAGTTATGTTTGCAACTTAAAGCTGACTTATCACTAGTAACGGAAGCAACTGTTCTAGTTCGGATCATTAAACCTGAAGAAGCAGCTACTCAAGGCATTCATGAGCTAAAGGGTGATTTACTAGATCGCCTCGATCTCGAAGTTGACCCTTCACTAGCTGCTGATGCAGCTCTACTTAGCGCTGATATCACTGCGGCGCCCATTGAACAATGCTTGGTCTCTCATCTTCTCAAATCAAACTGCCCAGTGACTGGCCAGCCAGACTGGGCTAGTATTCAAATTCGGTATTTTGGTAGGCCGATAAACGAAGCAGGTTTACTGCGCTACCTCATTGGCTTTCGCCAGTTAGGTGAGTTTCACGAGGATTGTGTAGAAACTATTTTTTGTGCGATTAAGGCGCGCTGTGCGCCAGAAAAATTAGCTGTTTTTGCGCGCTATACGCGCCGTGGTGGACTTGACATTAATCCATTTCGCGCTGATTACAATGCTGCCTGGCCAGCCAACATTCGGCATGCCAGGCAGTAATATCCCTATTTAAAATGGAATGTCGTCGTCCATCGCGCCAAGCGCTCCTGCCGAGGCTGCCGGGGTAGCGCCTGCATCACTAGACTTAGAGCGGGGTGCATTATCACCGCTATCCCCACTCGCACCGGACATCTTAGAGCCAAGCATTTGCATGGTTTCAGCCCGAATTTCAGTGGAGTACTTTTCTTGACCACTTTGATCAGTCCATTTGCGTGTGCGAAGACTGCCCTCGACATACACTTGCGAACCTTTTTTTAAATACTGACCCGCAATCTCAGCTAACTTACCGAAAAAAGCCACCCGATGCCATTCGGTAGTTTCTTTCATTTCACCGGTTTGTTTATCTTTGTAGCGATCTGAAGTTGCTACTGAAATATTTGTTACAGCGTCGCCACTAGGTAAGTAACGTGTTTCTGGATCGCGCCCAACGTTACCCACGATGATGACTTTATTTACCGAAGCCATGTTGTCTCCCGAAGAAAATGAATTTATAAAAATACAGCTTAATGAACATCAATGTATACCGCTACGGCAATCGTAAAACCAGCAAATGTCTGCTTAAGAACTGGATGGGACTGAGCCTAGAGGCGACTTTTTAAGTTTCGCAGGCGGCTCTTGCATCGACCATGCAATTATAAGCCAGCCGATTAAGAGCGCTCCACCCAAAATAAAAACAGCATGCTCACCATGGTGTTCGGTAATCCATCCACCAATGGCAGCACCAGCAAATAAACCAATCGACTGGGTTGTGTTGTATATCCCCAAGGCCGCTCCTTTTGATTCTTTCGCCCACCGAGATACTAATGCCGGCTGTAGCGCTTCAAGCAAATTAAAACCAACAAAATAAGTCAGCAAAGCGAGCGCAATCATTAAGACGGTTACAGCCTCAATAAAGATAAATTGTGAGATCAGCAAGAAACCAATGCTGAGCAAGACTGAAATGCGTAAACACTGTTTCTTTTCTCCATAAATCAATAAAGGCGCGATTAAGATGAAAGAAATTAGTACTACTGGCAAATACACCACCCAGTGATCAGCTAAAGGAAAGCCGGCTTGCACTAAGAGGCGGGGGACAACAAAAAACATGGCCACCTGAGTCGCATTGAGAATAAATACGCCGACGTTGAGTCGTGCTAATTCAGGTCGCAGAAAAATTTGTATCAAGGACACTGGTTGAGAAGGCGGCTTGATGGGGGTACTTGGTACGACAAAGATGGCTGCCAAAATAGCGATAAAACCCATTACTGCCAGGAGCATAAACATGCCATTTAAATTGATAAGGCGATAAATGGGTGCCGCAATGACGAGCGATAATGCAAAGGATAAAGCGATGCTGCCCCCCACGATCGCCATAGCTACGGTTCTCACTTGCTCACGGGTAAGGTCGGCCACCCATGCGGAAATGGCCGCTGAAATGGCGCCAGCGCCCATAATGCCGCGGCCAATTCCAATCCAAAGTAAATCATCATGACTTGAAGCAATGATTGCCCCAATGACAAATAAGCCTAAACCCCAAACTACCACCGGCTTACGTCCAATACGGTCGGATAAAGCACCCAAGGGAATGTGAAAAAAAGCCTGCACAATATTAAACATGCCTAAAGAAAGACCGACCCAAAAGGCGTGCTCTCCCCCCGGTAAATCGCGGGCATGAAGGCTAAAGACCGGCAAGATTAGGAATAGGCCCAGCATCCGCAGGCCAAAAATGCCTGCTAAAGCGAGAGTGGAGCGAAGTTCTGAAGGATTCATGAGAAAGAGCTATATTAACAAGTTACGCTAAAAAAACATGAATACTGAAATCAAGATCCGCGGCGCCCGCACCCATAACCTCAAAAATATCAACCTTGATATACCAAGAGAAAAACTGGTAGTACTTACCGGCTTATCTGGCTCAGGCAAGAGCTCGCTTGCATTTGATACCCTGTACGCAGAAGGTCAGCGCCGTTATGTCGAGTCGCTATCGGCCTATGCGCGGCAATTTTTACAACTGATGGAAAAGCCCGATGTTGACGTAATTGAGGGCTTATCACCAGCAATTTCGATTGAACAAAAAGCCACTAGCCACAACCCGCGCTCTACTGTGGGTACCGTAACTGAAATTCATGATTATCTCCGCCTCTTGTTTGCGCGTGCTGGCACGCCCCACTGTCCTGATCACAATTTAGCACTTGCCGCACAAAGTGTTTCGCAAATGGTTGATACCGTATTAGCCATGCCGGAAGACACTAAGTTAATGATTTTGGCACCAGTTGTGAGTGAGCGCAAAGGTGAATTTGTTGATCTATTCCAAGATTTACAGGCCCAAGGCTTTGTGCGCTTTCGGGTACGCTCTGGCGGTGGCACCACGAATACGGCAAAAGCAGAAATTTTTGAAGTTGATTTGCTGCCTAAGTTAAAAAAGAATGACAAACATTCAATTGAAGTGGTAGTCGATCGGATTAAAGTTCGCCCCGATATTCAGCAACGTCTAGCAGAATCTTTTGAAACGGCCTTGCGCTTAGCTGATGGTAAAGCAATGGTCGTGAATATGGATACGGGTGAATCAACTATCTTTTCTAGTAAATTTGCCTGCCCAATTTGCTCATACTCACTACAAGAATTAGAGCCGCGTTTATTCTCATTTAATAATCCCATGGGAGCATGCCCCACCTGTGACGGTCTAGGACATATTTCGTTTTTTGATCCCAAAAGAATTGTTGCGCATCCCGATTTATCGCTGGCATCGGGAGCAATTAAGGGCTGGGATCGACGTAATCAGTTTTATTTCAAACTCTTACAAGCCCTCGCCAAGCACGCCAACTTTGATCTTGAAAAACCGTTTGAAAATTTACCCAAAAAAGCCCAAGAGCTGATTTTATTTGGCTCGGGGGAAATTCAAATTCCGTTTGAATATCTCAATGAACGCGGCAAACTGAGTATGCGCGAACACGCCTTTGAAGGGATTGTGGCAAATTTTGAAAGGCGTTATCGCGAAACCGATTCAATGACTGTGCGCGAAGAGCTTGCGCGTTATCAGAATATGCGCTCTTGTCCAGATTGCAGTGGCACCCGTTTACGTCGCGAAGCCCGCTTTGTGAAAGTAGGCGATGGCCAACAAGCGCGCGCAATTTATGAAATCAGCGCCTTACCATTAAGAGCAGCCAAAGACTACTTTGAAAGCCTTGAACTTAAGGGCGCAAAAAAAGAAATTGCCGATAAAATCGTTAAAGAAATCGGCTCCCGTTTACGCTTTTTAAATGATGTGGGACTCGACTACCTCTCACTCGAGCGCAGTGCTGATACGCTGTCAGGTGGTGAGGCTCAACGAATTCGTTTGGCCTCACAAATTGGCTCAGGCTTGACTGGAGTAATGTATGTATTAGATGAGCCCTCGATTGGATTACATCAACGTGATAATGATCGCCTAATTGCCACCCTCAAGCACTTGCGCGATTTAGGTAATAGTGTTTTAGTAGTTGAGCATGATGAAGATATGATTCGCTCCGCCGATTACGTTATTGATATTGGCCCGGGCGCTGGCATACATGGTGGCCAGGTAGTAGCGATTGGCACCCCCGCAGAAGTTGAAAATAATCCCGCTTCGCTTACCGGGGATTATTTAGCTGGGCGTGAACGCATCGAAGTACCAGATAAACGCATTCCAGTTGGCGAACGCTTTCTCACTATTTTAGGTGCTCGAGGTAATAATTTACAGTCAGTAAATGCGGCCATTCCGGTTGGACTAATGACTTGCGTTACTGGGGTATCAGGCTCTGGTAAATCAACCCTGATTAACGATACCCTCCACTTTGCAGTTGCACAACATTTATATGGTTCGAGTACAGAGCCTGCAGCACATGATGGCATTGAAGGCTTAGATCATTTTGATAAAGTGATTAGCGTCGATCAATCACCCATTGGGCGAACTCCGCGCTCAAACCCAGCAACCTATACCGGCCTTTTTACCCCCATTCGTGAATTATTTGCTGGTGTACCTGCTTCCCGTGAACGCGGCTATGAAGCAGGCCGCTTTTCTTTTAACGTGAAAGGTGGACGCTGCGAAACCTGTGAAGGCGATGGAGTTTTAAAAGTAGAAATGCATTTTTTACCTGATGTCTATGTGCCCTGCGATGTTTGTCATAGCAAGCGTTATAACCGTGAGACTTTAGATATTCGTTATAAGGGTAAAAATATTCATGAAGTGCTGTCGATGACGATCGAACAGGCGCATGAATTTTTTTCTGCCGTTCCCGTCGTTAAACGTAAATTAAAAACCTTGCTCGATGTTGGTTTAGGCTATGTGAAATTAGGGCAAAGTGCGACAACGTTATCTGGTGGAGAAGCACAACGCGTGAAATTATCCCTTGAACTTTCGAAGCGGGATACCGGTAGAACACTCTATATTTTAGATGAGCCTACAACTGGCCTTCATTTTCATGACATCCAACTTTTGCTGACGGTAATTCATACCCTGAAAAAACAAGGTAATACCATTGTCGTAATTGAGCACAATTTAGATGTGATTAAAACCGCCGATTGGATTATTGATTTAGGTCCTAAAGGCGGAGCCGGTGGTGGACAAATTATTGCTACCGGAACCCCTGAAGAAGTGGCAAAAAATTCCGCCAGCTTTACGGGTTTCTATTTGGCGCCTTTACTCAAAAAAGGGCGGGCACCGAAGACAGCACCAAAGGTTCTGCAATCCAATAAGAAAAAAATCAGCGCAGAATTAGCCGACTCATTTGCTGAAGCTAGTAAATAACGCTAAATCAATTTTGCTTCAGCCATCTCTAGTGCTTCAGAATTGCCAGAAAGCACTAAAATATCATTTGCTTGTAAACGCAACTCGGGATTTAATTCGAGCTTGGTGTAATCGGCTCCAGCGAGCTTGCGTCTGACCGCTTGCACCGTAATTCCATCGAGCTCTAAACATAATTTGTCTAAGGTCATCCCGATGCTTACCGCTCCTGGTGGCAAGGTAACTGCATGCAGACGCCACGCTTCATTTTCACTAAAATCATCATCCGTTGAGCCCCGAAAATATCCACGCAATAAGCTATAACGCGCTTCACGGGCTGAAGTAATAATCCGTACCACTTTGCGCATTGGTACACCCATAATGAGTAATACATGTGACGCGAGCATCAAGCTGCCCTCAATTAACTCGGGGATCACTTCAGTAGCGCCGGCCGCCTGTAATTTACCCAAATCGGCATCGTCGGTGGTGCGGACCAATACCGTCATGCCGGGCCGAAGTTTTTCAACTTGATGTAGTACCTTTAAGCTGCCAATCGTATCGGCAAATGTAATCACAACTGTTTTAGCTCTAGCTAGACCTGCGGCAACCAAAAAATTTTCTCGACTAGCGTCGCCATAAACCACATGATCTCCAGCTGATACTGCCTCGGCTATGCGGTCTGGATCGAGATCTAAGGCCAGATAAGGGATTTTTTCTTGATCCAATAAACGCGCTAAGCTTTGACCCGAACGCCCAAAGCCACAAATAATGACGTGTTGATCATTGCGTACGCTTTGTGCAGCTACGCGGGTGATAGCAAGCGACTGTAAAAGCCACTCTGTACTAGCAAAGCGCATGGCAATACGATCACTAAATTGAATTAAAAAAGGTGCGCCTAGCATTGACAAGAGCATTGCCGCCAACACTGCTTGACTAAGTAGTGGATCAATTAAATCTAGGCCATCGATTTGTGTCAGTAACACAAATCCAAATTCGCCCGCTTGTGCCAAACATAAGCCGGTGCGAATGGCTACGCCAGGCCCAGAGCCAAACATGCGCGCTAAAACTGCAATAACGATAAATTTTAATATTAATGGGGCAATCAATAAAAGCAGTACGAGGTGCCATTGAGCAGCCAGTACTTGCAAATCTAACAACATGCCAATAGAAATAAAGAATAAGCCCAGTAATACATCACGAAATGGTTTAACATCCTCCTCGACTTGATGGCGATAAGGTGTTTCCGAAATTAACATTCCCGCTAAAAAAGCACCTAAGGCTAGAGACAAACCAAAATAAGCGGTAATGGCCGCCATGCCCAAAACAATTAATAGCAAATTCAGCATAAACAGTTCTTGCGAACGTAGGCGCGCCACTACCCTAAACCAACGACTCATGAGAGTTTGGCCAATAAAAAAGATTAGCACCAAGGAAACTGCAAGCTTGATGGCAGTGAGCGATAAGGCAACTAATAAATCGTGTGGATTTTTGCCTAAGGATGGCAACAAAATTAAGAGAAAAACCACCGCTAAATCTTGGAATAATAAAATCCCAATGACATTGCGGCCATGCTCCATTTCTAGTTCGGCGCGGTCGGCAAGTAACTTAGTCACAATGGCAGTTGAGGACATCGCTAAAGCACCACCAAGGGCAATCGATGCATGCCAAGATAAGGGATAAAAGGAGCTAATTAAAAAACTGGCTGGCATAGCCAAAATCATCGTAATCACTACTTGGCTGCCACCTAAGCCAAACACAATCGTACGCAAAGCCTTTAATTTGTGTAAATTGAATTCCAGCCCAATGGAAAACATTAAGAAGACCACGCCAAACTCGGCTAAATACTTGACTGTGGCGGAATCATTGGCTACAGCTAGAGCATGCGGACCGATTAAAATACCAATGGTTAAATAGCCCAAAATTGGCGGTAAGCCAAAATAGCGGAAAATAAGGACCCCGGCTACTCCAGAGCCTAGCAAAATGAGCGTTAATTGAAGGACTGACGGCATATACTGACCCCATGATAGCTAAGACCCGTGACCGAACCCTGATGCTGGCCCGTGAAACCCTCACGATCGAAGCTGAAGCGCTACAAGCGATGCGCGATCGCCTTGAAGGCGAAAGCGCTGAAACCCTGATTCGGGCGGTGGAAATGCTGCACGGCTGCAAGGGGCGAATTGTGGTGTCCGGAATTGGCAAGTCAGGCCATATTGCCCGGAAAATTGCGGCTACCTTTGCTTCTACAGGATCGCCCGCTTTTTTTGTTCACCCTGCCGAAGCGAGCCATGGAGACTTAGGTATGGTGACGCGTGATGATGTTTTTGTGGCTTTATCTAATTCTGGCGAAACCAGTGAATTACTAACAATCTTACCCATCATTAAACGCACTGGGGCAAAGCTGATTGCCCTAACCGGAGCACCGCTTTCATCTTTAGCACAGTTAGCTGATGCGCACTTAGACACCAGTGTTGCCAAAGAGGCTTGTCCACACAATTTAGCACCAACCAGCAGTACCACTGCGGCTTTAGCAATGGGTGATGCCTTAGCAGTTGCTTTGCTTGATGTCAAAGGATTTCAAGCGGAAGAATTTATTCGCTCGCATCCTGGCGGTCGCTTAGGTAGAAAACAATTTAGCTATGTTAGCGAAGTGATGCGACCACTGAATGAAACCCCCCAAATTAATATCGATGCCACCCTGTCTGCAGCACTCCTAGAAATGAGCGCCAAACAAATGGGGATGGTTATTGCTTTAAATCAACAACAAAAAATCGTTGGTATTTTTACCGATGGCGATGTGCGTCGTTTACTTGAAAAGTCGATTGACTTAAGCGGCATTACTTTGCAGGCTGCTATTACTACTCAGCCCCACACCATTCCCCCCGACCTGCTAGCTGAAGAGGCTATCGAGATGATGGAAAAATTTCGGATTAATCATTTAGTAGTCACCGCTCCCGATGGCAGCCTATTAGGTGCGCTTAATTTGCATGATCTATTTGCCGCAAAAGTAATTTAATCCACTGTGATCAGGGTGATTTAATTTTTTCTTTATCTATGTCAAACGCTTTTAATACACCAGTTAGTAACGCATCGAGTCTCTTTCCACAAGCCTGGGAACGAGCAACGCATATCAAACTGTTAGTCCTCGATGTCGATGGGGTACTCACGAATGGACAAATTTTTTTAGGGCCTGACGGTAAAGAAATCTACAAGGCTTTTGATATTCAAGATGGCCTAGGTATCCAACTACTGCAGCAGAGTGGCATTGTCTGTGCAGTTATTACTGGGCGCAGCTCTCCCATTGTGAGTGCACGTTGCAGTGAACTAGGTATCACCCATCTTTTTATGGGTATTGCACAAAAAAGTGTCGCCCTCGAGCAACTGCTAACAAACCTCAATCTTAAGCGCGATCAAGTTGCGGTCATGGGCGATGATTGGCCTGATTTGTCAATGATGCGTCAAGTAGGCCTCATCGCATGCCCGGCTTCAGCCCATGCGGGCGTTAAACAGCAAGCGCACTTAATTACGGAACTCGCCGGCGGTTGCGGCGCTGTACGCGAGCTATGTGATCTCATTTTAAAATCCCAAAACCACTACGACGCTTTATTACAGAAAGCCAGTAAGTAAATGATGGAATGGAATTTACAACGGGTTAAAGTAGGTATATTGCGCACACTGTTGGGCCTAACCCCGCTGGCTTTAATGTTAGGCCTTACTCTCGCAACCTATTGGTTAGTTGAAAAAAATAGTCCCTCTATTTTGCCGGCCATAGCCCCTGTGCGTTTGCATGTCCCGGATTACACCATTACCAATGGTGCACTCTCAACCTTGAATGAATTAGGTGAAACCAAAAATCGGGTTATTGGCAAACAATTAATTCACTACGAAGACGATGCAACTATTGATATTAAGGCGCCTCGAATGCGCTCTTTTCAGCCCCCAAAAGTACCAGTATCAGTGCAAGCAGATATAGGTCACCTGGACGGCGATATTTCGATTCTAGACTTATCGGGCAATGCTGAAATTCTTCGTCCCGCACAGCCAGCGCTTGAAAATCAAAAAGCAGCACCCCAAATGATTGCCTTATCCGATTACTTTCAAGTGTTAATTAACGACGATTTAATTAACACACGTTACCCCTTGACCCTTGAGCAGGGCTTCTCCATTTTGACTTCAAATGAGGGGGGTAGCTTTAATAATGTGACCCAAACTATGACCCTATTTGGCAAAGTAAAAGGTCGTATTGAACGAGAACAGCAGGGTCAGCGCTAAGATGACAAATCATTGGTATTTAGTTTCCTCAATCTTACTGAGCCTTTGCTGTGGTTTTTTTTCGCCATCTTCTGTGGCAGAAAAAGCAGATCGAGATAAGGCCTTAATTCTCAATGCTGATTCTGTTTCAATTGATGATGTAGACCAACGTTACATCTTAAAAGGAGATATTTTGTTGGTTAAAGGTAGCATTGTGATATCTGGCGAGGATAGCGTGATTCAAGTCGATCCCGAGGGATATCAAGCAATTCAAATTAAGGGTACTCCCGAAGTAGTTGCCAGCATTCGCGAGCGGCGCGAAGGTCCTGCGGAAGAATTTATGCAGGGACGGGGAAAAGAAATCCTCTACGATAATAAAATGGAGGTTTTAACTTTAATTGGCGAGGCAAACTTTAAGCGCTTATTAAATATGCAAACCCTCGATAATTTATCAGGCTGGAAAATTCAGTACGATGACCAACAGCAACGTTATTTAGTAATACCTCCCACCTCTGGTCCCGCTCTATTAAACTCACCCCCCTTAGCGCGAGCTATTTTGTCGCCACGACGCAAGACACCGATTAAATGACCCCTTTATCCCCAAACGCAAACCCGCCTGCCGTTCTCATTGCCCAGAACTTACAAAAAAAATATGGCTCGCGTGCAGTGGTACGGGATGTCACCATTGAGGTTAAAAGCGGCGAAGTAGTTGGCTTGCTCGGCCCCAATGGCGCTGGTAAAACGACCTCGTTTTATATGATTGTCGGATTAGTTCCCTTTGATGGCGGCACAATTCAACTCAATGGCACTGAAATTAGTCATTTACCCATTCATGAGAGAGCACGCATGGGTTTATCGTATTTGCCGCAAGAGGCCTCGGTTTTTCGTAAGCTAACCGTTGCGGAAAATATTCAAGCTGTTCTGGAATTACAAGTTCAAGGGGGTAAATCGCTAAGCAAAAAAGAGATTCGTCAACGTTTAGACGAATTATTGGAAGAGCTGCAAATAAGCCATTTACGTGATAACCCTGCTTTATCGCTTTCAGGTGGTGAACGCAGACGCGTTGAAATTGCCCGCGCCCTGGCTTCACAGCCAAAATTTATTTTGCTCGATGAACCATTTGCTGGGGTTGACCCTATTGCTGTTGGAGAAATTCAACGCATTGTGCGCTTTCTACGTGACCGCCAAATTGGCGTTTTGATCACCGATCATAATGTGCGGGAAACCTTAGGCATTTGTGATCATGCTTATATTATTAGTGAAGGTAGTGTATTGGCAGCCGGTAAACCGGATGAAATTATTCAAAATGATGCCGTTAGGCGAGTCTATTTGGGTGAAAATTTCCGCATGTAATAAAAAATTGCAAAACCCTTGGAATTGCCTCGAATCACTGCTAACCTAGAGTTTCGTGGATACAAAACAGACTTAAATAATTGAGGACTTGCTTATGAATTTAAAAATTAATAGCCGTCACCTTGAAGTTACTCCTGGAATTCGTATGCATCTTGAAAATGGCATGCAAAAAATTCTTAAGCACTTTGATCAAGTGATCGATGCCTCAGCATTTTTGATAATTGATAATGCGAAAGAAAAAAATCTTCGTCAAACGGCAGAAATTACGCTCCATCTGAAAGGAAAAGAGCTGTTTGCTCAAGCCCATCACGAAGATCTCTACCATGCGATGGATAGTGTTGTGGATAAATTAGAACGCCAAGTCATGAAATATAAAGAAAAGCACCAAAACTATCAGCAAGAAAAGTCGTTTGAATGAATGTTTTAACCCCCCTATTTACTTCCGACTGCATCGCACTCAATAGTCCCGCTAAAAATAAGACCGAAGTGTTTGCGGCTGCAGCCGCTTTGTTTGCTAATCAACTCAACACTATTTCGGCTGACTTAGTCTTGAGCTTTTTGAATGCGCGTGAAGAGTTAGGCTCAACTGGTCTAGGCGCGGGCGTAGCCATTCCCCATGGGCGGGTTAAGGGCCTTAAACACCCTTGCGCTGCTTTTATTAAAGTGGCAACGCCAATTGAATTTGCCGCTCCAGATCAATTACCGGTGAACATCTTAGTTTTTCTCTTGGTGCCTGAAAAAGCCACACAAGAACATCTCGAAATACTTTCAGCAATTGCTCAATTACTCTCCGACCCTATTGCACGCGCTGCGCTAGAAAATGAAATTGACCCCGAAAAAGTGTGCCAATTATTACGCCAATGGAAGACCTAAACCATGACGCAGTCGTTGATTCTTGAAAGCTTAAGCGCCCAACAAATTTTTGATGACAATATGGGTGACTTAAAACTCTCCTGGGTTGGTGGTTTAGAAGGCGCTGACCGTAAATTTCCCTCTGAGGCTGTACTAGCTGCCTCTGCTTCTTCAGATTTAGTGGGTCACTTAAATCTCATCCACCCCAGTCGCATCCAAATTTTTGGTACGCAAGAAGTTGCCTATCATGCAGCACTTGAGCCCGATCAACGTCATATGCAACTCGCTAGCATGCTCTCGAAAGATCCGCCATGCGTAATTGTGGCTGATGGACAAGAGGCAGATCCAGACTTAAAACTCTATTGTCAGCGCTCTTCAACCCCGCTATTTTCGACCCCAGTTTCGGCGGCCACAGTGATTGATAATTTACGTACTTACTTAAGCAAAATAGGTGCGCCGCGTATTACTATGCATGGTGTCTTTATGGATATCTTGGGTTTGGGGGTCTTAATTATGGGCGAATCGGGCCTTGGCAAAAGCGAATTAGGACTCGAATTAATTTCCCGTGGTCATGGTTTAGTTGCTGATGATGCAGTTGATTTTTCACGCCTTGGCCCTGACTATATCGAGGGCCGATGCCCACTCATTTTGCGCGATTTATTAGAGGTACGTGGCCTTGGCTTACTCGATATTCGTACTATTTTTGGTGAGACAGCTGTGCGTCGTCGACTCAAGTTGCGTTTGATGGTGCAATTAGTGCGTCGGTCTGATGGCGAATTTGAGCGCTTACCTATCGAGGCGCAGCATATTGACGTTTTGGGTGTACCAATTCGTACGGTTAAAATTCAGGTTGCCGCTGGCCGTAATTTAGCTGTTCTAGTTGAGGCTGCAGTGCGCAATACCATTCTGCAATTGCGTGGAATTGATACGCTCAAAGAATTTATTGAGCGGCAGCGCAGCCAAATGAACGCTGAAGCAGAAAACAATAAATTACAGGGGCGTTTGCTTTAAAAAATGCAAATTCACCTTATCACTGGTATTTCAGGCTCAGGTAAATCCGTCGC
>JBAXGQ010000031.1:0-16485 GCA_037139315.1 Burkholderiaceae bacterium | reverse complement strand
CGATGGAATGATCGACAATGCCGATCAGTCCAATCCATCATTGGCGCAACCGCTAAGCGTTTACTCGCGGGAGGCTTTCTTGCGCTCATGCTCTTTTAGATACCGCTTACGCACCCGCACACTTTTAGGGGTCACTTCAACTAGCTCGTCATCACTAATAAACTCAACCGCGTATTCCAAAGTTAGGTCAATTGGCGTAACTAGGCGCACGGCTTCGTCTGTTCCCGATGAACGCACGTTGGTTAATTGTTTGCCCTTAATTGGGTTTACAACAATGTCGTTATCACGGCTATGAATACCAATCACCATGCCCTCATAAACAGGACTGCCATGACTAACAAACATTCGCCCACGATCTTGAAGCTTCCAAATTGCATAAGCAACCGCTTCACCATCATCTTGGCTAATTAACACGCCGTTATGGCGCTCGCCTAGAATGCCATCTTTGGCAGGAAAGTAGGCATCAAAGGTATGGCTCAGCAAGCCATTGCCTCGGGTCATAGTCATAAAGTCGCCTTGAAAGCCAATTAAGCCACGCGCCGGAATGCGGTACTCTAAACGAGTACGACCTTTACCATCACTCACCATATCCAGTAACTCACCCTTCCGCTTACCCAACTCTTCCATAACGCTACCTTGAGTAGCATCTTCAACATCGACTGTTAAGTTTTCAAACGGCTCCATTTTTACACCGTCTTCTTCATGGAAAACCACGCGCGGACGTGAAACTGCCATTTCAAAACCTTCGCGACGCATCGTTTCAACTAAGATGGTTAAATGCAATTCCCCGCGACCTGAAACTTCAAACACCGTGTCATCATCAGTTTCGCGCACGCGCAAAGCCATATTCGACTTTAATTCGCGGTCTAAGCGCTCACGAATTTGGCGACTGGTTACATACTTCCCTTCGCGGCCCGCTAATGGGCTGGTATTCACCATAAAGTTCATGGTTAATGTAGGCTCATCAATTTTCAGCATTGGTAATGGGTCTGGGGTATCCGGAGCGCAAATTGTCGTACCAATAGCCAACTCATCAATACCGTTAACTAAAGCAATATCGCCAGCAATGGCTTCATCAACCACCTCGCGCTCGAGGCCTTTAAATTTCAGCACCTGATTTACTTTGCCTTTGAATGGCAAACCATCAGGGCCATTCATGCAAATAACCTCCATGCCTGGCTTAACGCGGCCACGATTCACCCGCCCAATACCAATTTTGCCAACATAACTGTTGTAATCAATGGAAGAAATTTGAAACTGTAAAGCCCCATCTGGATCATCATCGCGCACGGGTACATGCTCTAAAACAGCATCAAATAAAGGGCGCATATCTCCCGAGCGCACATCCTCAGTTAATCCAGCGTAGCCATTTAAACCTGAAGCAAAGATCACCGGGAAGTCGAGCTGTTCTTCAGTCGCCCCCAATTTGTCAAACAATTCAAATGTAGCATTAATCACATAATCGCAGCGGGCACCAGGGCGGTCGACTTTATTTACGACAACGATCGGTTTTAAGCCTAGAGCGAGCGCTTTCTTCGTGACGAAGCGGGTTTGTGGCATCGGGCCCTCAACCGCATCAACCAACAGTAAAACGCCATCGACCATGGAGAGCACCCGCTCTACTTCGCCACCAAAGTCCGCGTGTCCAGGTGTATCGACAATATTGATATGCGTACCATCATATTCAACCGCGCAATTCTTCGACAAAATAGTAATGCCACGTTCTTTTTCAAGATCGTTAGAGTCCATCACCCGTTCAGTCATTCTTTCATTACTACGGAACGTGCCAGACTGGCGCAGTAGCTGATCAACTAAGGTAGTTTTGCCGTGGTCAACGTGGGCAATGATGGCGATATTACGAAGGGCGCGTTTGGTCATGTAATGCTTCTATCTAAGGAGGTGAAATAAATTAAGAAACTTGTGAAATAAGGCGTCGCGGATGCAGGACGCCAGAGCGCCAGTCGGCAGTACCAATAAAATTATGAGGCGCAGATGTAGCACGATAGATGCGTACTAAGGCATCGGCCCAAGGAAAAGCATTACTCAGCACTAAGGGGACGCGTTGACCTAGACCAAGTCGTTTGGCTTGCAGCTCATCGACGGTTAATTGTGGCAAGGTTTGCAATAAAGCATCAATCGGGAGCAGGTCAACACCCTTTTCGGCCCCTTTAGATTGCAAGGTCTCTAGGGTAATCGATTGTTCTAGTGACAAATGACCCACAGCAGTGCGACGTAAGCCGACTAAATGAGCGCCGCAGCCAAGCGAAGTGCCGAGATCTTCAGCCAAGACGCGAATATACGTGCCCTTGCTGCAACACACTTCTAAAGTGGCTTCGGGCCATTGGATTGCAACCCAGCGAATTGAATGAATGGTAATGTCGCGTGCAGTTCGTTCTAACACGACTCCAGCGCGGGCGTACTCATACAAAGGCTTACCATCCCGCTTCAGTGCCGAATACATTGGTGGAACTTGTGAAATAGGCCCACTAAAGCGGGGCAAAAGTGCCTCTAAAGTTGCTTGCAAAGCTGCCTCATCAGCAAATTCCGGTAAGGCTTGCTGTTCAATAATGTCGCCTTCTGCATCACCAGTATTGGTACGAATACCAAAACGAATTTGGGCGATATAGGTTTTATCTGCGTCTAATAAATCTTGTGAGTATTTAGTCGCTTCCCCCAAACAAATGGGTAGTAGCCCAGTAGCCATTGGATCAAGAGTGCCAGTGTGGCCTGCTTTTTCAGCATGCAAAGCACGTTTTACCGCTGTGACTGCACCTTGGGAACTAAGGCCCGCAGGCTTATCAAGCAATACCACTCCATCAACCCGTTGTGACATAAGAATCTCGGTCTTTGCTTAATCTTTGCTATCGCTAATTTCATCGCTTTGCACTGCTTGATCAATTAAACGCGACATCTCGATGCCCCGCTCAACGGAAGTGTCATGTACAAAATGTAATGTAGGAATAGTATGAATGTGTAGGCGTTTAAATAAGATGGAATGCAAGTAGCCGGCTTTTTCCTGCAAGGCAGCTAAAGCATGATCCGGCTTTGCCCCCAACACGGTAAAAAAAACTTTGGCATGCGCCAAATCTGGTGACAACTCAACTCCTTGCAAGGTAATTAAGCCCAAGGATTTATCGCGTAATTCACGGGGGATAAGCTCAGCCAAATCACGTTGAATTTGGTCAGCTAATCGCTCATTGCGATGCGGGCTAGTTTTATGCATAGAATTGGCTACGTTTTAAAGTGTTCTAGCGACTTCAGTGACTTCAAAAACTTCGAGTTGGTCGCCCTCTTGAATATCATTTTGGTTTTTGAGTGAGAGGCCACATTCAAAGCCGCCCTTCACTTCTTTAACGTCATCTTTAAAGCGCTTGAGCGAATCTAATTCACCAGTCCAAGTGACGACGTTATCGCGCAGTAAGCGGACTTTTGAATTACGTTTGATAACGCCTTCAAGCACCATACAACCTGCAATCGAGCCGACTTTAGAAACTGAGAAGACCTGACGAATTTCCACTAAGCCAGTAATTTCTTCTTTCTTATCTGGGGTGAGCATGCCGCCTAAAGCCAATTTCACTTCATCAACTGCGTCATAAATAATGTTGTGATAACGAATATCAACGCCGTTATTTTCTGCTAACTTACGCGCTAAAGCATCAGCTCGGGAGTTAAAACCAATAATGACGGCTTTCGAAGCTACCGCTAAATTCACATCGGTTTCAGTGATACCACCTACCCCAGCGTGCACAATCTGTACTTTCACTTCAGGGGTAGATAACTTCTGCAATGATTGCGATAAAGCCTCTTGTGACCCTTGAACATCAGCCTTAATAATAATTGGTAAGAGCTTGGCCTCAATTGCACCTTCACCCATATTTTCCATTAAGGTTTCTAACTTAACTGCTTGGGCTTTAGCTAACTTCACATCACGGAACTTACCTTGACGGAACAAAGCAATTTCACGGGCTTTGCGCTCATCGGGTACGACTTGGACTGCTTCTCCGGCATCAGGAACTTCTGATAAGCCTTGAATCTCAACTGGGATCGAAGGGCCCGCTTCATTGCAAGGCTTGCCATTTTCATCCAACATAGCACGCACGCGGCCAAACGATGAACCTGCCAACAACATATCACCACGGCGTAAGGTGCCCGATTGCACCAAAATTGTCGCTACCGGACCTTTGCCTTTATCTAAACGCGCTTCAATCACCAAGCCTTTTGCAGGCGCATCACGTGGCGCTTTTAATTCAAGCACTTCGGCTTGCAGTAAAACGTTTTCAAGTAAAGCATCGATACCCTCACCGGTTTTGGCAGATACCTGAATAAAAGGTGAGTCACCGCCATACTCTTCGGGAACCACTTCTTCGGCAACCAATTCCGTTTTTACCCGATCTGGATTTGAGTCGGGCTTATCAATTTTATTAATCGCCACTACTAAAGTCACTCCAGCTGCACGAGCATGGTGAATCGCTTCTTTAGTTTGCGGCATCACACCGTCATCAGCGGCAACTACCAGAATAACAATATCCGTGGCCTTAGCTCCACGTGCACGCATCGCCGTAAAGGCTTCGTGACCTGGAGTATCAAGGAAAGTAATTACACCGCGCGGTGTTTCAACGTGGTAAGCACCAATGTGTTGAGTTATGCCGCCTGCTTCACCGGAAGCGACTTTAGCTAAGCGAATTTTATCGAGCAGTGAAGTTTTACCATGGTCAACGTGACCCATCACGGTTACCACAGGAGGTCGAGGTAACAATTCAGCATCTTGTCCAGTAATTCCTAAATCGAGATCAGGATCATCAAGTTTTGAAGCAATTGCTTTATGGCCCATTTCTTCAACCAAAATCATTGCGGTATCTTGATCGAGAACTTGGTTAATGGTGACCATTTGGCCCATACCCATCAACAGCTTAATTACCTCTGCACTTTTAACTGCCATGCTATGTGCGAGTTCTGCAACCGTAACGGTTTCAGGTACATGCACATCGCGCACGATTGGTTCAGTAGGTGCTTGAAAATTCGTTTCGGGATTACTCTCCGCAGTTGGAGTTGAGTGATGTTGCTTCCTGCGACCGCCGCCGGAACGCCAACCACCACCTACTCCGCCTGAACTATCGCCCCGAGTTTTTAAAGTAGTTTTGCGTTTTGCACCCTCTTCTTGCCAGGTAGAAGAAGTTTCCGCAGATTTAATTAGCTTCCCTCCCACCTTAACCGGCGTTTTTTTCTTATCGTCAGCACCTTCAACTTTTAAGGGTTTATGTAAGGTACCTTTTTTGTCTTCTTCAGCAGCAATTTCACTAGGCGCTTTTAATACCCGCGCTGGGGTGCTCATCATTTCACGAATCGCTAACGCCTCGGTTTCAGCAGCCGCACGGCGTGTACGTAAATCAGTTAGCTTTGCTTCGGCTGCATCATGTAAATCTTTAGCAATCTTTTTAGCAGCCTCTAATTTCACTTTGGCAGCTGCAGCCTCGGCACCAGGAGCAGCTTTTGCTTCAGCTTCAAAAGCGTCTCTTTGACGTTTTTCTCTTTCTTCCTCAGCCGCCTTCATTTCATTTTCTTGTAAAGCCAATAATTCGGCTTGACGAGTCGCTTCAGCTGCGCGCTTTTCTAATTCTTCCTCAGAAAGAATGGATTTTTTACCACCCACAGCAGAGGTCGTAGATGGGGCTACTGGCTCTTCAACCGCTACCTTAGAGGCGTCATCACCGCGCTTAACTAAAACGCGCTTTTTGCGCACTTCAACTTGGACAGTACGCGTACGGCCAGTAGAATCTGCCTGGCGAATTTCGGACGATTCGCGTTTAATCAAGGTAATCTTTTTACGATTGCCAGTATCCGTATTGCCATGTTCTTTTTGTAAATGCTCCAATAAGACGGTCTTATCCTTTTCAGTGATCTTATCGTCCTCTGATTCTTTTGCAATTCCAGCAGCGTGTAACTGCTGCAAGAGCTCAGCTGCTGAGCGTTTGAGCTCTTGAGAGAGTGCTTTTACTGTGGTTATTGCCATGCCCTGCTTCCTCTCATGAAGTAAACCAATGTTCGCGCGCTTTCATGATGAGCGTTTTCGCAGTTTCTTCGTCAATCTGGGTTGCTTCTACCAGTTCATCTACTGCCAATTCAGCGAGATCATCGCGAGTATGGACATTACTTAAAGCTAATTTAGCGATCAACTCTGGCGTAACGCCATCGAGCGAAAGTAAATCTTGAGAAACTTCACCCAAGCGTTCTTCTTTAGCAATTTCCATGGTTAATAAAGAATCCCGTGCACGGGTACGAAGCTCATTAATGGTGTCTTCATCAAAGGCTTCAATTTCAAGCATTTCAGTGAGAGGGACATATGCGACCTCTTCTAAGGTATTGAAGCCTTCTGCGATCAAAATCTCAGCCACTTCAAGATCGACGTCGAGTTTGTCGATAAACAATTGACGGGTCACTACCGCCTCTTTCTCGGTTTTCTCTGCGGACTCTTCAGGCGTCATGATATTAATTTGCCAAGCCGTTAATTCACTGGCTAAACGCACGTTTTGGCCGCTACGGCCAATGGCAATTGCGAGATTTTCTTCATCTACCACGACATCCATGGCATGGCGCTCTTCGTCAACCACAATTGATGAAACCTGTGCTGGTGCTAATGCACCAATTACGAATTGAGCTGGATCTTCAGACCACAAGACGATATCTACAGCTTCTCCAGCTACCTCGTTGCGAACTGCAGTAACGCGAGTACCCCGTACGCCAACACAAGTGCCAATGGGATCAATGCGTTTATCGTAAGTAACTACCGCAATTTTTGCGCGAATACCAGGATCACGAGCAGCGCCTTTAATTTCCAATAAACCCTGTTCCATTTCAGGAACTTCGTTTTCAAACAATTTAATTAAAAACTCAGGGCAAGTACGCGAGAGCTCAATTTGGGGGCCTCGCGCTTCACGGTCAACCTTAAGTATGTAAGCTCTTACCCGGTCGCCTGAACGTAAATTTTCTTTAGGAATCATTTGATCGCGACGTAATAACGCTTCTACGCGACCAGACTCAACGATCAAGCCATTTTTATCTGCACGTTTTACAGTACCCGTCATGACCTTTTCGCCACGCTCAAGGTAATCATTCAAAATCTGCTCACGTTCAGCATCACGGATGCGTTGCAAAATTACCTGTTTGGCAGCTTGTGCACCAATGCGCCCAAAGGCCAAAGATTCAATTTGCTCTTCGATAAAGTCGCCAACTTCCATTTCAGGAATTTGCTCCTGCGCTTCAAAATGCAGTATTTCTTTATCGGGCTCTTGCAATCCAGCTTCATCGGGCACAACTAACCAACGACGGAAAGATTCATATTCGCCACTTTCGCGATCAATCGATACACGAATATCGACGCCTTCGTCGTAACGTTTTTTTGTTGCCGAAGCCAGCGCTAATTCAAGGGCCTCGAAAACAATTTCGCGATCCACGTTCTTTTCGCGCGCTAGCGCATCAGCCAACATGAGAACTTCTCGACTCATGATTTTTTTCCTTTGAAATCAATAACAGGGACTAACCGAGTTTTTTCTACCTCGGCCAATGAAAAAACCAACTCTGATGGCGTGCCATCACTTGCTGCAAAAATCAAACCAAATTTGGCATCGGCTGAATTCAATTCGCCGCTAACCAAACCTTGTAAGACGCCTTGAAAATGCTTACGGTTCGCAACCGCTACCCGTAATTTCAAGTCGACTTCAAAACCCACAAACCGCACAAAATCAGCGGCTGTTTTTACCGTCCGATCGAGACCTGGCGAGGAAACTTCCAAACGCTCATACGGAATGTTTTCCACCGGCAAGGTGTAAGTCAACTGATGACTTACTTTCTCGCAATCTTGCACTGAAACCAATCGTTCAAAATCAGGGTTTTCAATCGTGATGCGCAGCAAACCGCGGCCCTCACGCTCAATATCAACAAGCGTATAGCCTAAATTTTCTACCTCGGCAGCAATAACTTGCTGTTCTTTCACGCGATTCCCCAAAAAAAAATGGGCTTCAAAGCCCATATTCTTAAATTCAGAACAGGCCAGCTTACGTTGATCGCAACATCGGCTGGTTACTACAAACAAACTACGAGACCAAAATTATAGCTGATTTAGGAAAACCTGAGTGAAATCAGAAGCTTTCGCTGGGTGTGCGGGGCTTTCTTGGGCCTTTATGGAAAGGCTTGCGGCCTTTTGGGCCTGTTCTTTTGGGACCAGTTCCTGCTGTGCCGCCAGGCTTACCGCCGGCTCCTGCACCTTGGGGATTGAAGGCATGGCCATGATGGACTTTCTTCCCCTTATGCTTACTGCCACCGGTACCCGCGCCATTGCTACCGCTACCCGAACGGCCTTGATGGGTTAAGCCACGATGCTGGCTTGCTAACTGTAAGGCCTCTCTTGAGCCCCAGTAAGAAACTGAAGTTTGCATTGGATCAGGCTGAAAATCAGGGCTATCAACAGAATTTGCCCCGCCGACTCGGCCTTGGGATCCTTGTCCTGACCCTTGCCGGTGACCATGACCAGAACGCCCTTTATCTTGACCGCCCTGGGGTACTTTTAATCCAGCAGCTTTCATTAACTGGGTAATACCTTCTGCTGGAACTTCCTCCCATTTACCCCGCCGTAAACGCGGTGGCAAGAGAAACATGCCATAGCGCGTGCGTAGCAAACGAGAGACTGTATGTCCAGTAGCCTCAAACATCCGGCGTACTTCACGATTCTTGCCTTCAGTTAAGGCCACGTGATACCAGCGATTAGCACCTTCGCCCCCACCAGCAGAAAGTCGTAAAAAGCGCGCCTGTCCATCATCAAGTTGAATGCCACTTTTCAGCTCAGTTTGTTGCTCATTACTGAGTTCACCCAAAATGCGTACGGCATATTCCCGCTCAACTCCATAGCGTGGATGCATTAAACGGTTAGCCAACTCACCGGAAGTCGTAAACAACAATAAGCCTTCGGTATTGAAATCTAAACGCCCGACCGCAATCCAGCGACCCTGACGGGCTTTGGGCAAACGATCAAAAACAGTAGGTCGACCCTCAGGGTCAGATTGACTCACAATTTCACCCGCAGGCTTGTGATACAAAATAACTCGCGGGGGTTTGGTGTGAATTTTGCGATGCACAGGTTTGCCGTTAATGCGGACTTGATCGGTGGGCCCAACACGCTGCCCAATATGGGCCGGCATACTATTTACCGAAACACGCCCTTGAACAATTAAGTCTTCCATTTCACGACGCGAGCCCATGCCAACATCGGCTAAGACTTTATGTAACTTAACGGTATCTTCATCATCAGCATCATCATCTAAACCATCTAGATCAGACCAAACTTCATCACGCATGCTTAAGGGCAAATCATCAACATTAGAAAATTGCAGATTCGTTAAATCATTATTTACGCCATCATCATCTTCGGCATCATCGCTACTATTAAAATCGTTACTTTTTTGCGCATTAGTTAGCTGCGTAATTGCAGATTCATCCTCATCATTCAAGAGGGGCGTGGCAAGTATTTCAAGTTCAGGAGCATCTAAGGCAGCATCAAATTCTCCGGATACCACTGCATTAAATAATGCAGTACTTTCGGCGGCTAATGCCGGATCTACTTTTGCTGAAGCATGATTGGGTTTGTGGTTAGACTGATGATTAGGCTGGTGGCCACCTGAACGATCACCTTCACGTTTCGTTTTATCACGAAAATTGCGTGACTTAAATGGATGCTTACTAGGACGACGTGGACGTCCCGCTGAACCGGAGTCAACTCCGTCGCCAGTTACTACCGCTGCGCCAGCCGGGGTCGTCTCGACTGATGCTGGATTGTCTGGTAATGCATTCGCTGCCAATGGCGCTGCAGCGTCGTTATTATCACTACTCATTTGGAGGTTCTATTGGGTCGGTTTCAATTACATCTGTAACACTTAACTTAGCTTCAAACTCAATTACGGCTTGCGCCAAAGGTTCCATCGAAGGATTCGCATCTTCTAACATCGGCAAGCTTTGTAAATTAGTTAAACCAAGATCATTTAAAAACTGTTTTGTCGTGGCATACAAACCAGGACGACCAATTGTTTCTTTATGGCCAATGACTTCGACCCAAGAACGGTCTTCTAACTGCTTCATCACATTCGTACTTACTGTAACACCACGAATTTCTTCAATCTCGCCACGGGTAACAGGTTGACGATACGCAATAATCGCCAAAGTCTCCATTACCGCCCGTGAATATTTCGGCGGTTTCTCCGGTGTTAGTCGATCGAGGTATTCACGCATCGATATGCGACTTTGAAAACGCCACCCAGTAGCAATGCGAACTAATTCCATACCACTCTCTTGCCACTCGCCTTGTAATTCGAGCAGCACAGCTTCCAACTCTTTAGCGCTCACATCCTCAACAAACAGACGGGTTAAATCGACCGTTGAGATGGGCTCTTGAGCACAGAGGAGCGCAGTTTCAACAATGCGCTTAGTTTGATTTGCATCCATAAAATTCTGCTATCAGGGTAGCCTGAAAAGCATTTAAAAAAGTAATCGGTTCAGGTTTATTGGGGGTGATTTTCTTTTACGTCGCGCTACATACACAAAATGCGATGACAGCAGGAATGCGCACTAAATTCACCAAGGATGAGTATAAAGGACGCTTAGAGATTACGGGTGGATTTCTTGAGGGCCTTAAATTCTTTCATTAGGGCATTGCGCTCTGCATCACTAAAGGAATCGGAGCCATCTAAACGACGCGCGCCATCAAAACGCTTATCCCAATAGACTTCTCGCATATCGTCAACCCGCACGCTGGCATTTTTAGCTGGTGAATGCAAAAACTTGTTATCGCCCACATAAATTCCCACGTGGGAAAAGGTTAAGCGCATCGTGTTAAAAAATACCAAGTCGCCTGGCTGTAATTCTTCACGGGATACTGGCTTACCTACACGACTCATTTGGGATGATTTGCGTGGCAACAAAAAGCTTAGTTTGTCATTAAATACATAACTCACAAAGGAGCTTGCATCTAGGCCAGATTGGGCTAGTTCACCACCCCAACGGTAGCGCACGCCAATCATTTCCATTGCATTATTAATGAGGCTTTCAGAATTTCCAGTGACCGAATCAACAAATTTATCAGCCACCCGTGCAAACAGGCTTTTACCGCTTTCCTTGCCACTTTCTTTGCTGACTTCTTTGGCAATCTCACTGCTACCATCTTTATTTACTTCTTTGCTGCTCTCCGCCAGGGATTGAGCCTGCACCGCGGTCGAAAACAGTAAAGCCAAGCAAATAATCCTTGCTAAAGGCTTTAGGTAATTTATAAGTCCTTGATTTTCAAGGGTAATCTGTTCTTTTTTCAGCGACATTACTCGATTCTATCAAAAAATACAGGGCGCAGGGAAGATTAAGTTAGTTCTGCAGCTTTAAAAAGATCCCGCGTATAGGCATGACGGGGGTTGGCGATGACCGTTTCAGTATCGCCCCGCTCTAAGACTTTTCCCCCCTTGAGAACCATAATTTCATGCGACATAGCCCGAATCACCGCAAGATCGTGACTAATAATCAAGTAGGCTAAATTGTATTTATGCTGTAACTGGCTCAGCAAGGCAAGAACTTGTTTTTGAATCGTGACATCGAGTGCAGAAGTAGGTTCATCTAATACTAAAATTTGGGGGCGTAAAATTAACGCCCGAGCGATGGCAATCCGTTGGCGCTGACCCCCTGAAAATTCATGGGGATAACGGTTTAATACGGAACGATCTAAGCCAACCTCGCGCAAGATATCAACTACCCGCGTCTCACGTTCAGTAGCGCTTAATTTTGGAAAATGGACATCCAGTCCCTCGGCTACGATTTCCATCACCGTCATGCGGGGTGACAAAGAGCCAAAGGGATCTTGAAAAATCACTTGTAAGTTTGAGCGCATCGCACGACGCTGGGTCGCATTTAAATTACCCCAAACCTGTCCCAAGACATCAACCTCGCCTGAGGTCATTGCACTTGAATCACCGAGCAAACCTAAAATAGCCATGCCTAAAGTCGTCTTGCCTGAGCCAGATTCACCAATGACGCCAATCGTTTGACCTTGCCGTAAAGTGAGTCCTACCTGTTTCAAAACTGTGTGGCGCGGGGCTTTGGCAAACCAGCGCTTACGCGCAGAGCTTGGATAAGAAACGGATAAATCATCCGCCTGCAACAACACGGGCGCCAATGGCATCAATGGCAATAATTCGCGTACCGGTTCACTATTCACTAAAGCTGCGGTATATGCATTCTCAGGATGCTCGAAAACTTGCTCGGTTGGTCCTACTTCCATTAAACAGCCTTGATTCAGTACGGCAACTCGCTGTGCGAAGTGGTGCACTAAATTCAGGTCATGGGTAATTAATAAAATAGCCATGCCACCATCTGCTTTGGCTTCTTCTTGCAAGTCTTTCAGCAAATCTAAAATTTGTAAGCGCAAGCTCACATCTAAAGCGGTCGTCGGTTCATCGGCAATTAATAGTCGAGGTTTACAAGCCAGCGCCATCGCAATCATCGCGCGTTGACGCTGCCCGCCTGATAACTGATGAGGATAGTCGTAAAAACGCCGCTCGGCTTCATCAATCCCGGTTTTTTTTAATAGACTGATTGCTGCAGTAATACATTGGGCCTTCGAGAGTAGTGGTTGGTGAATCAACACCGCTTCAATTACTTGATTGCCAATGGTATACAGAGGATTTAGCGCTGTCATCGGCTCTTGAAAAATCATCGCTATTTCGCGCCCACGGATCGAGCGAATTTGCTCAATTGGCAAACTTAATAAATCGACTTCGCGACTAGAATGCGAATCTAAGCCAGCATCACCATGCCACCAAATTTTGCCGCTGACCTTAGCGCCTTCGGGCTCTAATTGCAAAGGCGCTAAAGCAGAAAGTGTTTTGCCTGAACCCGACTCGCCCACCAATGCGACTCGCTCGCCAACCCCAACGGTTAAATTGAAGTCGCGGAGGGCAAATTTTTCACGGCGACCCGTACCAAAAGAAATGGATACGTTTTCATAGCGCAACAAACTGGTTCGATCTAACTCAGGCGCCACTGGGTAACCCCGCTAAAGAACCACTTTTCCGCGAATCAAATGCATCACGTAAAGCCTCTCCCATAAAAGTCAGCAAAAGCAATAAGGCAACCAGCACAATAAAAGTCGAAATTGAAATCCACCAAGCATCTAAATTTCCCTTGCCTTGGGAAAGTAATTCGCCCAAGCTAGGCGTGCCAGGGGGTACGCCTAAGCCTAAAAAGTCTAGGCTGGTTAAAGAAAGAATTGCTGCACTCATGCGAAATGGCAAGAAGGTAATGACTGGTGTCAAACTATTCGGCAAAATATGGCGGCGCATAATTTGTAAATTGGTGAGGCCAAGGGCCCGCGCAGCACGCACATATTCAAGCGCGCGATTACGAAAAAATTCAGCGCGAACATAATCTGATAGCCCCATCCAGCCAAAGGCAGCTAATAAAATTATTAATAGCCAAATACTCGGGTTGAAGATTGAGGCAAAAATGATGAGTAAATATAACTCGGGCATTGCCGACCAAATTTCAATCAGGCGTTGCGACACTAAGTCAAACTTGCCACCAAAAAAGCCCATTAACGAGCCCGTGACAATGCCTACTGAGACACCAACTACCGTTAAAGCAATCCCAAATAAAATGGACAAACGTAAGCCGTAAATTAAACGCGCAAGCACGTCACGGCCACGATCATCGGTGCCAAGCCAATTTTCAGCTGAGGGGGCTGCAGGATTGGGTTCGCGGGAAAAATAATTCAGCGTCTCATAGCTGTAAGGAATTGGTGGATAGATTGCCCAATTGCCATTCGTAGTGATATTGCGGCGAATATCGGGATCTAAAAAATCAGTTGGGGTAGCAAAATCGCCACCAAAAACAGTCTCTGGAGGGTTATGGGCAATAGGAAAATAAAACTGGCCTTGATAGCGAACGATTAATGGTTTGTCATTAGCAATAATTTCTGCACATAAACTTAAACCAAAAAGAATGGAAAATATCCATAAGCTGGCATAGCCAATGCGATTGGCTTTAAAACGCGCCCAGCGGTTCAAGAGCCTCCTCCAGCACCAAACTGAATACGTGGATCAATGAACACATAACAAAGATCTGCAACCAGTTTAGTTAGTAGTCCAATTAAAGTGAAAAGGTATAAAGTGCCAAACACGACTGGATAATCGCGCCGCATCACTGATTCATAGGACAACAAGCCTAGGCCATCAAGTGAAAATAAGGTTTCGATCAGCAAAGAACCAGCAAAAAAAGCGCCAATAAATGCCGCTGGAAAGCCGGTTACTAAGGGCAATAAGGCATTACGAAAGACGTGTTTCCACAACACTTGGCGTTCAGTTAAGCCTTTAGCTCTTGCTGTAAGAACATATTGCTTACGAATTTCTTCTAAAAAAGAATTTTTGGTCAGCATCGTAATTACCGCAAAACTTCCCAAGACCATGGCTGTGATCGGTAATACTAAATGCCATAAATAATCCAATATTTTGCTGAGGAGATTTAAATCATTCCAATTATCAGAAGTGAGGCCGCGCAAAGGAAATATTTGTAAAAAGCTTCCACCACCAAATAAGACTAAGAGTAAAACGCCTAAAACAAACCCTGGGATGGCATAGCCAATTAAGATCAGTAGGCTAGTGACCGCATCAAAACGCGAACCCTCACGAACTGCTTTCGCAATACCTAATGGTATCGAGACTAAATAGGTAATAAAAAAAGTCCATAAGCCAATGCTGATGGAAACGGGAAGTTTAGTAACAATTAAATCCCAGACCCGTTGGTGTTGGTAATAACTTTCACCTAAATCAAATTGGATAAAGCGTTTCAGCATCGTCAAGTAACGTTCGAGTGGTGGTTTGTCAAAACCATACAAGGCTTTTACTTCAGCTAAACGTTCAGCATCTAAACCTTGTCGTCCCCGATAATTACTGCCACCACCCGATGATTCAGAACTTACTGCTGCATCACCCTTCCCTTTTAACTCCATCATTAATTGTTCAACTGGGCCACCAGGAACGAATTGCACGACCACAAAAGTTAAAGTTAAAACCCCCAAAATAGTTGGAATCATCAATAGCAAGCGCTTCAGAATATAGGCCCAGATTTGTCCGCGCATTATTTTTCCTCTCGCCACCAGTTCGATAAAATCCAACCCTCAGCCATGTAATACAAAGGAGGCTTGGGATAACGCATCTCTTTACGGTAAGCAATGCGATGAGTAGGGTTGTACCACTGTGGAATAACATAATAACTATTCCATAAGACCCGATCAAGTGCGCGACTAGCGGTAGTCAACTGCTCACGTGTTTCAGCTTTGACGATAGCATCAATTAGTGCATCAACCACTGGCGATTGCACCCCAATGACGTTATCAGATCCTTTTTCTTTTGCCGCATTACTACCAAAGCGATCCCATAATTCGTTGCCGGGACTTTGTGAATCAGGGAAGCGAATTGTGGTCATATCAAAATCATACTCATCCATGCGCTTTTGATGCAAAGCAAAGTCGCTAGTGCGAATTTCCACTTTAATACCGAGCTTTTCTAAGTTACGAACATACGCTGAAATCACTCGTAAAAAGAATGGTCCATCTTCAACCATCTCAAAGCGAAACTGTTCGCCTTTAGCATTACGTAGGGCTCCATCTCGATAAGTCCAGCCAGCTTGAGCTAACAAATCACGGGCAATCCGTAAGTTTTGTCGCAAACTGCTCGGTGGTGCTGTTGAGGGAGCTGGTGGCATTGCACTAAATACCGCAGCGGGTACCCACTGGGGATAGCGCGCCTGCAAGGGTAGTAATAGTTTCAATTCGGCGGCAGTAGGAACAGTTTCGCCAGCAAAATTGGCACTCAAATCACTATTGGTAAAGTAACTATTAATCCGGCTATATTGATTATAAAAAAGCTGTCGATTAAGCCATTCAAAATCCAACGCGTACCCCAAGGCTTGACGCACTCGCACATCTTGAAATAAAGAGCGGCGTAAATTCATTGCGAAGCCTTGCATGCCAGCGCCATTAAAATTTGGAAAATCTTTTTTCAGCAAAGTACCGTCATTAAATTTTGGACCAACAAAACTTTTTGCCCAATTTTTAGCGCGGTACTCGACTAAAGCGTCAAACTCACCCGCTTTAAATGCTTCTAAGCGCACTGCATCATCGCTATATAACTTATAAACCACGCGGTCAAAGTTGAAAAAACCAACCCGGACATTCACCCTGAAATTCGGTTGATCAGCCCAATACCGCGGGTTGCGCTTAAAGATCATGGTCTTACCAGCTTTATAAGACTCAATTAAATAAGGCCCACTACCTAAAGGAATTTCAAATGCCAACTTATCAAAAGCCGTAATCGAACCATCAGGACGCTTGCCCCAAAAGCGCGAGAAAATGGGTAAAGATCCCACCATCACTGGCAACTCGGTATTGCGATTTTTAAAATCAAA
>JBAXGQ010000030.1:0-16568 GCA_037139315.1 Burkholderiaceae bacterium | reverse complement strand
CTACAAAACAAAAACCCCAGCAATTTGCTGGGGCCGGTATGTTTGGATTAATGAATCAATCTGGTTTCATTAACTCAAGGCTTACCCGCCCCAAGCGCTAGGCTTAGTGCTAATAGAAGCAGGGCTAAATTAGGGGTTAAATTCATCAACATAGATTAACTATACAGCAAATTAGACTATTAGGCTTTAGCAGCAAAGCGACGCCAAGCCCAAATGACATATCCCGAAACTGAATAAGCGACAAACAGGGCAAATAAGGTCACGGGGGGATTTGAGGAAATTAATACAAACCCCAGTATGAGCAAGACCATGACCCAAAATGGGACCCGGTATCTGACATCTAAGGCTTTACCGCTATAGAAGTAACCGTTAGAAACCATCGTTAAGCCAGCATAAACCGTAATAAAAAATGTCACCCAAGGAATGGCGTAATCTTTTACGGGCAACTTATTATCATCAGCCAGCCAAATAAAACCTGCCAATAAAGCAGCAGCAGCTGGGCTCGGCAGGCCTTGAAAAAATTTCTTATCGACTACCCCTGTATTGATGTTGAAGCGGGCTAAACGCAATGCTGCTCCGGCGCAATAGGTAAAAGCAGCTAACCAACCCCATTTACCCAAATCTTTTAAAACCCATTCGTAGGCGACTAAGGCAGGAGCAACCCCAAATGAAACCATATCAGATAAAGAGTCATATTGCTCGCCAAAGGCGCTTTGGGTATTGGTCATCCGCGCTACTCGACCATCCATGCCATCTAAAACTAATGCTGCAAAAATAGCGATTGCCGCAGTTTCAAATTGGTGATTCATCCCATTCACAATCGCAAAGAAACCGCAAAATAAGGCGGCTGTTGTAAAGGCATTGGGTAATAAATAAATCCCCTTGCTACGCAAGCGAGGCTTAATTTCAATTTCTTGTTCAACTTCAAAATCAGGGTGGTCATCGGCAGAATTCTGGGCATCGACATCCCAGGCCTCGTCTCTGCGACCTAAAGTACGCTGCCGATTTAAACGGCTCCGATCTTGGCGTAGTAAGCGGCGTCGAAATGGCATCAGTTATCCAAGCCCGGTAAGCGCGCTAGTGCAGTTTTAGTAGCGAACACAATGTCGCCTACGCTGACTAATGGCTCCGCAGTGAGTGGTAAGTAAACATCGACCCGCGAACCAAAGCGAATGAAGCCATATCGTTCGCCGCGTGTAACGCGATCACCCACATGGACGTAACATAAAATGCGGCGGGCAATGAGGCCAGCAACCTGTACTAAGGTAACCGTTTGTCCATTAGCCTCGATGACTACCGCATTACGCTCATTCTGAGTCGATGCTTTATCAAGATCGGCATTGACAAATGAACCCGGGAAATATTGAATACTACGCACGTGTCCCATGACTGCAATTCGGTTTGAGTGCACATTAAAGACATTCATAAAGACACTCATTTTTAACGCTTCGCGATTCGCATAGGGATCATTGCAGACTTCAACTGCCACAATGCGCCCATCTGCTGGCGAGACAACTAAATCACGACCTAATGGTGCTATACGCTGCGGATCACGAAAAAACTGCAAGACAAAAAAGAACACGAGCCAAAGCGGCCAAGACCAAAATAAACCACCAAAATGCTGGACGATCAAAATGGCAATCGCCAGACCAATTAAATAAGGCCAACCTTCTTTAGCAATAATAGGATGGGGATACATCATAGAAACTGGCCTATATGCACTTAGTTTTTCGCTTTATCGACTAATTTATTTTTAGCAATCCACGGCATCATCGCGCGTAACTTAGCACCAACCTCTTCAATCTGATGTTCTTCAGTTAAACGACGGCGTGAAATTAAAGTGGGCGCACCCGCTCTATTTTCCAAGATAAAGCTTTTTGCATACTCGCCAGTTTGAATATCTTTTAAACACTGGCGCATAACATTTTTTGTTTCTTCCGTCACAATGCGCGGTCCAGAGACATACTCACCATACTCCGCATTGTTGGAAATCGAATAATTCATATTGGCAATACCGCCCTCATAAATTAAATCGACAATGAGTTTTAATTCATGCAAACACTCAAAGTAAGCCATTTCAGGCGCATAGCCAGCTTCAACTAAAGTTTCAAAACCCGCCTTAATTAACTCAACCGTTCCACCGCACAAAACTGCTTGCTCACCAAATAAATCGGTCTCAGTTTCTTCGCGGAAATTGGTTTCAATAATACCGGCGCGTCCACCGCCGTTCGCAGTAGCATAAGAAAGCGCAACATCGCGTGCATGACCCGATTTATCTTGATATACCGCAATCAGGTGAGGCACCCCACCACCTTGAGTGTATGTATTGCGTACAGTATGACCAGGTGCTTTAGGGGCAATCATGATCACATCTAAGTCTGCGCGGGGAACAACTTGACCATAATGCACATTAAAACCATGCGCAAATGCTAAGGCGGCACCCTGCTTAATATTGTTATGAACTTCGGTTTTATAAACTGCACCAATATCTTCGTCGGGCAATAACATCATCACCACATCGGCATCCTTAACGGCATCGGCAACTTCTTTCACCGCTAAACCAGCTTGTTCAGCTTTTTTCCATGAAGCACCATGTTTACGCAAACCAACCGTAACGTTGACACCAGAATCTTTTAAATTTAAGGCATGTGCATGACCCTGTGAACCATAACCAATGATGGTCACATTTTTTCCTTTAATTAAGGATAGATCTGCATCTTTATCGTAAAACACTCTCATGCTATTTCCTTCTTGTTGATATAAGTTATCGCTATTACAAAATAAACTGCTAATTACACTTTCAGAATTCGTTCGCCCCGCCCAATGCCAGTTGCGCCAGACCGTACGGTTTCTAAAATAGAAACCCGGTCGATCGAATCAATAAACGCATCTAACTTGTAGCTATCACCGGTTAGTTCGATGGTGTAGGATTTATCGGTCACATCAATAATGCGCCCACGAAAAATATCGGCGGTACGTTTTAGCTCTTCGCGCTCTTTACCAACTGCCCGCACTTTGATCATCATTAATTCACGCTCAATATGTGGGCCTTCGGTTAAATCAAATACCTTGACAACTTCAACTAAGCGATTCAAGTGTTTGGTAATTTGCTCAATAACATCATCCGAACCAATGGTAACGATAGTCATACGTGATAAAGAAGGATCTTCAGTTGGAGCAACACTGAGCGTTTCAATGTTGTACCCACGCGCCGAAAATAAACCTACTACACGCGACAAGGCGCCGGGTTCATTCTCGAGTAAAACTGAAATAATGTGGCGCATTACAGCTCCTCGCTACCCAACAGCATTTCAGTGATGCCTTTGCCCGATTGAACCATCGGCCAGACGTTTTCTTCTGGATCGGTTTGAAAATCCATGAAGACGGTGCGATCTTTAAGCCGAATCGCCTCTTTCAAAGCGGGCTCAACATCCGCTTTCTTTTCAATCAACATGCCTACGTGACCAAAAGCTTCTGCCAACTTCACAAAGTCTGGTAACGAATCCATATAAGAACTGGAATAACGGCGGTTGTAAGTCAACTCTTGCCACTGCCGCACCATTCCCAAATAGCGATTATTTAAAGAAACAATTTTGACGGGCGTGTTGTATTGCTTGCAGGTCGACAATTCTTGAATACACATTTGAATTGAACCTTCACCCGTAATTGTGAAGACATCTTTATCAGGAAAGGCTTTTTTAATCCCCATTGCGTATGGCAACCCAACTCCCATCGTGCCGAGGCCACCTGAATTAATCCAGCGACGGGGTTGATCAAATTTATAAAACTGTGCTGCCCACATTTGATGCTGGCCGACGTCTGAGCAAATAAAAGCATCGCCGCCAGTCAACTCGAATAACTTCTCAACGACATATTGCGGCTTAACAATTTGCGAGTCACGATCGTATTTGAGGCAATCTTTCTTGCGCCACTCATTAATCTGTTGCCACCAAGCAGCTAACTTCGCATCATTTTTTAATGGCCCAGCCGCACGTAGTTGGGCGGTCATCTCTAACAATACTTCCTTGAGATCGCCAACAATAGGGACATCCACCTTAACCCGTTTCGAAATGACGGATGGATCAATATCAATATGAATAATTTTGCGCGGATGACTAGCGAAATGCGCTGGATTTCCAATAACGCGATCGTCAAAGCGCGCGCCAATGGCAATTAAGACATCACTGTGCTGCATGGCCATATTTGCTTCATATGTTCCATGCATCCCCAACATACCCAAAAATTGTGGGCTAGTACCAGGAAAGCCGCCTAAACCCATCAGCGTATTGGTAACGGGGTAACCCAATAAATCAGCGAAGGCTTTCAACTCGGGTGCGGCGTTGCCCAAAATAATGCCACCACCCGTATAGATATAAGGGCGTTCAGCTTGCTGTAGCAAGGCTACTGCTTTCCGAATTTGCCCACTATGCCCCTTAACCACTGGGTTGTAGGACCGCATTGTTAACTCGGCAGGATAGTAGAAAGGCGCCTTAGCTGCGGATACGTCTTTCGGAATATCAACTAAAACAGGACCAGGTCGCCCAGATTGAGCGATATGAAACGCTTTTTTCAGAGTTAAGGCTAGATCTTTTACGTCCTTGACCAAAAAATTATGCTTCACGATTGGGCGCGTAATACCAACGGTATCCGCCTCTTGAAAAGCATCTTCACCAATCGCGTACGTTGGGACGTTGCCAGAAATGATCACCATGGGGATGGAATCGGTATACGCAGTAGCGATACCCGTTACCGCATTGGTAACCCCAGGACCTGAAGTAACTAGAGCAACACCAACCTTACCGGTGGCCCGCGCATAGCCATCGGCAGCATGCACTGCTGCCTGCTCATGGCGAACTAAAATGTGTTCGAATTTATCTTGTTTAAAGATTTCATCGTAAATAAAAAGTACTGCACCACCTGGGTAACCCCAAACATACTCAACGCCCTCTGCATGTAAAGCATGCACGAGCATTTCGGCGCCAATCATTTCGGGGCCGGTATTTTGAGAAACAGTGGGGGTATTAGCCTTCGAGGCCAAGAATTCTGCGCTGCTGGTATTCATTTCATTTCCTTTGCAATTTTCGGCAAAAAATTGTTTAGTCAGCCCTTTCCTAGACTTTTGGACTCGGTTCGGGCGGCGCTGCTGCTTAAAATTAAAGCAAAAATAAAAGCCACTTCTTGAATGGTTTTTAAATACTGAGCCTTAGATTGTAAAGCAATACCCTAGAATGGGGGTGAAAACCCTTATTTAACCGTGAATTCGTCCTTTTATATCCAGTCATAATGGCCAACTCCCAAGAGTTATCTAACTTTCTCAGTGGTGTTGAGAAACGGGCCTTTAAGCAGGCGGTATATGCCGTGCGCGACGACAACGCTGCCCTTGATATTGTTCAGGATGCCATGATTAAGCTGGCAGAGAAGTATGGGGATCGACCGTACACAGAGTTGCCACTCATCTTTACGCGGATCCTACAAAACCGCATCCATGATTGGTTTCGGCGCCAAAAGGTACGAAATACTTGGGTTACCTTGTTTTCGGCCTTAGGTAAAAAACAGCTTGAAAATGAGGATTACGACCCGCTAGAGCACTTAATGGCCCCAGATGACAGTAGTTTTCATCAAGATGGTGCACAACAGCTAGAGAAAATCCAATTAATCGCCATTCTCGAGGCAGAAATATCAAAATTACCAAGTCGTCAACAAGAAGCCTTCCTAATGCGTTATTGGGATGAGTTCAGCATTACCGATACCGCCCTTGCAATGGGATGCAGTGAGGGTAGTGTAAAAACGCACTGCTCCCGCGCCACCCAAGCATTAGCAAAGGCATTAAAAGCCAAAGGAATTTCGCTGTGAATCGCCCTACTACCTCTCCGCAATCATCTCAGCCCACTCAATCAAGTAGCCCAAGCCAAAACATGGGCTTTGAATTGCCTGAAGCTGATCAGTTTAGTCAAGCTGCAATCGCCCTTCTACAGCAAGGTACACAACTGCTTGACCCAAAAATTCGTAATCGTCTCTACGAAGCGCGTTTACAAGCATTGCGCTCACAAAAAATCCCTGGTCGGCTTTTCTGGCAACGTGGTTTTGCCTCTGCTGTTGGCGGTCATGGCGGTAACTCCACAAGTAGTAATACCAATCCAGGTTCTGCGCTGAATGTGCTAATGTGGCTAGCTGCAAGTGCTGTCGTTATTTTTAGCTTGATGGCCATTACCGATTGGCAACAAGAATCGCGTTTACAAGACCTCGCTGTGCTTGATGCGGCAATCCTCACAGATGAAGTGCCACCTAATGCCTATGCTGATAGCGGCTTTTTAGCTTTTTTAAAAGCGAATCGAGATTTAGTTACGGATGTTAGTCCCGATAGTCTAGAGCCAGCTACAACAAAAACGGCTTCTCCTTCGTAACTAATTACCTTGGTCTATACAAAACGATGTTGAATCCGCAGCGTGCCCGCCTGATCTTCACTATTGCCTTAGTAATAAATGCTAATGTCTTTTTTAGCTTAATGGCAAGCCAAGTATGGGCACAAACTGCTTCAAGTGGTGAAGTGCGGCCTGAAACGAATGTCCAACCAGTTACTCCGCCCTTATCTAAGCCAAATGGGACCCATGGCAAAACAAGCGCTACTACTGGTGATAAAAAATCGATTAGCGATTGGGCTAGCTTAAATCTTGCGCAACAAAAAATTCTTGCGCCTTTAGAGAGTGACTGGCTCTCAATGACGATTGAAAGTCGGCAAAAGTGGGCTAAGCTAGCAAACCTATATCCAAAAATAGGTGTCGCCGAACAAGAGCGCTTACAAGCCCGAATGCTCGAGTGGGCAAAGTTGTCGCAAAAAGATCGCCGCTTAGCGCGCGATAATTATTTAAGTAGCCTTAAGTTTCCTAACGATAAAAAAAATGAAGCTTGGCAAGCGTATCAACAATTACCAGATGAAGAAAAACAAAAACTCGCAGCGCGCGAAAATAGCCAAAAAAAACCTAGTACGGCTACCTCTCCAAGCCTGCAAAATTATCCTGCAAATAAGTAAGACCTGCGATGAGTCAGGCAGAAATTAATCACTTACCAGGGCCCGGTTTTTGGCGCCGTGTGGCCTGCAATCTTTATGAGCAATTGGTTTTGCTCGGTGTGCTTGCGCTAACATTTTTACTGCCCAATTTAGCTTTAGGCATAATCTTTCAGATTTCCTTACCTAGTTGGCTCACTTTTTTTTATTTATATGGGGTACTGGGTATTTATTTTGTTTGGTACTGGACCCGAACTGGCCAAACCTTAGCCATGCAAACTTGGCGCATTCAACTTCTCGCTAACAATAACAAAGTACTTTCCCGCCGGCGGGCGATCTCGCGCTATATATATGGCTCATTATGGTTGCTACCTTGCGTCATCTTGCAGGGCATTTTTCATTTTCAACAATGGCAAATTATTGAATTACTATTTGCTGTGGCGCTCTTTTTCTCACCGCTCAGTATTTTTCTTGATCGACGCCCTAGCGCAAGTCGCCAAAGCTGGCCAGATCGCTTTGCGCAAACCAAGCTAGTGCAATTGCCACGCCAAGTGCGCTAAATAATACTTCGTTTCACTACGCTGCTTTTACATTGCCTCTCTTAGGCAATTGACTGCGGTAGTGACTTGGATTTTGCGATAGAAGCGATACCCAGCTAAAGCACATGCCAGTAAGCCCATCAATAAACCCAAAAGGAGCGGTTGAAAAAAGGCATAAAACTCTATCTCCATGACATAGCGTCCCAAAGCCCATGCTGCAGCTGAAGCCGCTAAGCCTCCCAAGAGCCCTCCTAAGCTACCAATCACAACGAGCTCGAGTGCAGCAATTTGCGCTAGTAGTCCCCTTGAGGTCCCTAATGCTTTTAATAAAGCGGCATCACGAAAACGTTCTTCTTGTGTAGCCGCAATCGCCGCAAACAAGACCAAAATAGCGGCGATGATGGCAAATAAAAATAAGATACTGAGTGCAGAAGATAAACGCTCAATCACATCTTGAATTTGTTTAAGTGATAAACCCACATCAACTACGGTTATGTTTGGAAATTTTTGGCTTAACTGCAAATCCAATGTTGGCTGGTTCGGGGGCTGATAAAAAGAGGTAATCCACGACTGGGGCAAACTTTGTAATGTCTTTGGGGGCATGATGACAAAGAAATTTACTCGCATTGAGCTCCAATCTAATTTACGTAATGACGTAATCTTGGCAGAGACAATTTGGCCAGCAATTTCAAAACTAAGAACATCGCCTAACTTCAGACCTAAAGTTTTAGCAATCCCGCTTTCAATTGAGATTTGCGGGGCATCAGAACTAAACCATTTGCCTGAGATTACACGATTACCCATAGGCAAAGTATCAGAATAAGAAAGATTAAATTCGCGATCGACTAAACGCTTTGCGTTTTCATCTTTGTAATCGCTTGGCATTACCGATTTTGCATTAACGTCGACTAAGCGCCCACGTACCATTGGGTATAGGGGAGCCGATCCAATACCAGCTAATTTTAAATCTGCAGAAATCGCATTACGCTGATCATTTTGAATATTAATCACAAAGCGATTCGGTGAGTTTGCTGGCACTGCTCCCTGCCATGCGGGTAATAAATCTTGCCGTAAAACAATAATTAAGAGCATGGCCATTAAGGCAATTGCTAAGGAACAAACCTGCATAATCGTAAAACTACTTCGCCGAGTCAGGGCCGCTAAGGCAAACCGCAAGGCGAAAGCAGAGCTGCCTTGCAGAGTAAATTGCTTGCTATCACTCCATTTTTTTAACCCTCGTAATGTGAGCCATACCAGCGCCATAAAAATGAGAATAGCACCAGCAAAACTGAGACTCACCCATGCAGCAAGCTTCCAGTCGCGTGCCGCCCAAAAAATCATTGCTAGGCAGGTCACGATACTGATGATGGTCGACAATCTAGCGGCTATTGGTAGTGCGCCTAATTCACGGCGAATTAAACGAATTGGCGAAACTGCTGTAAGTGTAAGTAAGGGATAAGCCGCAAAGCCAAAAAGGAGTAATACAGCCCATAAAATGCTCCACACCACGGGCCAAATTGATGGCGCAGGCAAACTAGCCATTAACAATCCACCCAAAAACCACACTAAGCTCTCTTGCACCAACCAAGCTAATCCTGCGCCTACTAAACAAGCGCCACTGACCAAGTAAAGCAGAAGATGTAATTGACGCCAGATTAAGTCAGTTTGAGTAGCCCCAAAACACTTCAAAATGGCATAGGCATCAGCTTGTTTTAGTACATAACGACGAGTCGCTAAGCCAATTGCTACAGCGGCTATCAAAGCGGTTAATAAAGCCATGAGTGTGAGAAAGTGCTCAGCCCGCTCTAATGTTTTACGCATCGTTGGTTGCGCGGATTCTAAATTTTCTACTTGAATACCACGTAAGCCAGTGGTCGTAATTTGCTGGCGCAGCCAAACCTCATAAGCTTGAATAGCTTCATCACTGCCGGCAAATAGAGCTCGATATGTAACTCGACTACCTAAGCCAATCAAGCCTGTTGAATTTAAATCAGCTAAGGACATCATGACCCGTGGTGCAAAATTCATAAAACCTGCGCCACGATCTAATTCGCGCACCAATACCCCGCTAATCAGAAATTGTCGCTCGCCTAGCTTAAGCTGATCACCCACTTGGGTATTTAAGGCAATTGTTGCGGCAGCATCAATCCACACCGTTCCCGCTTTTGGCCCACCTATCAGCTCAGCATTACTTTGTGCCAATTGTAAGTTGCCACGTAAAGGATAGGACTCGCTCACCGCTTTTAACGAGACTAACTTTGCCTGCTTAGCCGAGTTAGCCATACTGGGAAACACAACAGTGGTGGCAATGCGAATACCACGCTGCTTCGCCTCAGTTAGAAATAGCTCGCTAATGGGTCGATCAGATACGACTAATAAATCGCCAGCAATTAATTGGCGCGCATCAAATTGAAAAGCCCGCTGTAAACGATCGGCTAAAAAACCCACACTGGATAAAGCCGTAACTGAAATAATAAGCGCTGCTAATAAATACACTAGCTCTATCGAGCGCAGATCACGCCGTATATGACCTAACTTCACTAACTTAAACAATGTGACAAGACCATTAGTGTCATAAATTAAAAACTCTGCAGCTGACCACCATCAACCCGAATCACTGAACCTGTAATGTATGCCGCATTCATACTGGCTAAAAATGCTGCTGTATCGCCGTATTCTTTAGGGTAACCATAACGGCCAGCGGGAATCAATTTAAGGCTTGCCTCGACAACTGCATCATAGGGTATATTTTCACGCTTCGCGCGCGCCTCATCGAGTTGCCGTAAGCGATCGGTCGCAACCCGCCCTGGCATGATGATGTTAGCTGTAATGCCTTCACCGGCAACTTCATTCGCTAAGGTTTTGGACCAGGCCGATAAGCCTGCCCGCAGCGTATTTGAAATCGCTAAATTACGAATCGGCGCAATTGCTCCCGAGGTCGTACTAGTAATAATGCGGCCCCAATGGCGCTCACGCATCCCAGGCAAAACACGATCAGTAACGCTAATTAAGGATAAGACCATATCGTGAAAACTTTTTTCCCATAATTTAGGATCTTGACCAGCTGCAGGCGTTGGCGGAGGCCCACCAGTATTGTTTATCAAAATATCAATCGGCCCCAATTGCTGCTCCACCAAACGCACATTGGGATCGATGGCGCCAAGTTCGGATAAATCCCAAGGAATTGGCAACGCTATGCCGCCAAAAGATTTAATCATTTCAACTGTCGTGTTTAAACCTTCGGGATTACGACCCGTAACGGCCACCTTAACCCCCTCGCGCGCTAAGGAAACTGCCATTGCCTGTCCTAAGCCCCGACTTGATGCCAATATCAAAGCTACCTTACCTTGTATTCCGAAGTCCATTGTCTACCCTCTGTTGTCTATAAGTGTGCTTAATTAATCGATTTGCAGTTTTTGTTTTGCCACAACCTCTTTGTATACCGTGTACTCTGCCTTAATTTCTTTGGCAAACTCTTCAGGCCCATTTACATTAATAATAGACCCTGTGTCTTCAATGCGTTTGCGAACAGTAGGCTCAGTAACAGCTTTTTGGGTTGCGGCATAAATTTTATCGGTGATATCGCGGGGTAGACCAGCTGGGCCATAAAGCCCATAGTAGGCCATCCGATTCACGGGGGCCAAACCCACCTCAGCAAAAGTTGGTACGTTAGGCAATTGCGCTAAACGTTTTGGTGCTGCAACCACAATCGGCACTAATTTACCGTCCCGGATAAATGGTAGAGCAGAAGGTAAGTTGTCGAAAATAATGGGTACTTGTCCTGCCACGGTATCGGTTAATGCTGGGCCAGCACCACGATAAGGAATATGCACGATATAGACACCAGTCAAACTTTTAAATAATTCCGTTTGCAAGTGCCCGATACCCCCAGTGCCCGAACTAGCATACGAGTACTTACCTGGATTTTTCTTCAATACCTCTAAAAAAGTCTTGAAATCTTTTGCCGGAAAACTAGGGTTTACTGCAATGATGTTCGGCGTAGCGGCAATATTGGTAATCGGCACAAAATCTTTAGTTGGATCGTAACCAATTTTGGGATTAATGGCTGGATTAGCAGCGGTAGTAGAAACGGTTGCGACTCCAATGATGTAGCCATCTTTCGGCGCACGCGCGACTTCGAGTGCACCCACACTCCCCCCGCCGCCCGCCCGATTTTCAACAATTACGGGTTGACCTAATTGACGCCCAAGGGGATCGGCAATACTGCGGGCAATAATATCGGTAGTACCACCAGGCGCAAACGGCACAATTAAACGGATGGGGCGACTGGGATACGTATCAGCAAAGCTTGTTGCACTAGTAAATGTAGTAAAGACTAGTGCTAGAACCAAGTGGTAACTAAAATTCATCTTACTTTCCTAAAGGGGTGGGTAACTGTAGATTTTTTTGATAAAAATCAGCTTCTAATTGTTGCAAAATTATCGTCAGTGCTTGCTGGTAACCCTGTATTAACGCCGCCCGACTATTATCGGCCAAGGCAATACGCTGGCTATAGCGTGACGTAAAAATAATTGGGCTAGCTGCTTTCGAAGTACTTGCAGCAGTTAAAAAATATTGAATGCTCACAACCGCTTCAGGCTTTGTACGGTAATCGCCATAGAATTCTTCAACATGCGCCTGCAAAGTGTAATACGGGAAAAAGCCATTACTTTGATCAACCGTTAAGCGAAAGACACCTGCATCATTTAGCCACGTGCGCGTAGCGGTAGCAAACATTTCGTTTGGCAGGGCAATGTAAGCATTATAAAAATCTTTCTCGTAGCGCCCTTCACTCAAACGATAAACCAGCGACTTACCGTCAAATGGCGCACTCACGCTAATAGTTCCTACCTTCAGCCAAACTGGCGAAATTGGCTTACGAGGATCGCCACTTCGCTTTACCGATATCAGCCAATCAGTAATTTGATCTGCAGGCCGAGTTGGAGAGCAGGCATTGAGGAAAGCTAAACTAATGCCAGTAAAGAGTATGAGCCCAACGCTGCGCAATGGCTGGAGAAATTGCCATGAAAATGACTGTAGTCTTCTAAATATCATTTCGGCGCCCCTCCAGTGCTTGCACCTTGCGTGCCATTGGTCGGTAAAATAATTTTTGCGGGTGTATCAGACCAGATTAAAGAACTCGGGCTTTGACTAATAATACGAGTGAGATCGTTTAATTGCGCGCTAGCTTGTTTAATATTTTCGACCGACAATGCAGTATCGCCTTGAACCGAACCGAGCATTTGGCGCAGTGTAATTGCTGAAGCAATAATTTCCCGCATTAAGATGTGCAGTTCATCGCTATTAGTAACTTGATTGATTTTCGCAAGTAAGATATTTAAATCTTGCACCGATTGCACAATGCCTGCATTCGCTTTACCATCGCCTGTCAAAATAGAATTCAGATTCGTTAGCAAACTATCAAACTTCCGTTGCGTCGAACCAAAGTCAGCCTGGTCGAGCTTCTGCATTAAACCTTGCAAACCAGCCAGCAACTGTTCAGTTTGGCTTGGCAATGAAGGAATGACTGCATATTTAGGCGTCCAAGTATAGGGCAGCGTTGGATAATTTTTATAGTCCGGATAATAATCAAACTCCACATAATTCACCCCGGTAATTCCCATGCTTTTAATCCGTGCACGCAAATCAATGGCTACTAAACTATTTACGTTATTCAGCAATTCATCTGGATCGCCTAAAATACGCATCCGGACGATGACATATTCTTTGCGATCATCTAATTTAATTTGATCTTCATAAACTCTGCCAGATAATAAAATTGCGGTTACTTGCCCCAACTTCACGCCTCGAAAACGCACATCTGCACCCACATCTAAACCGGTTACCGATTTCTCGACATAGGTTTCTACCATGAAAGATTTTTTGAACAGCTGCCCCGAGCCAAAAATCAGAATAACTGCTACTAGAGCAGCTATTCCACCAAAAACAAATAGGCCTAAGCGAAAATAATTGGGATTAGGATTACTCATACCGCTTCCTTGCTCATAATGCGATTAAAGAATTGATGCACACGCGGATCTGCACTTTGATCCCGTAATACTTTGGGGTCGCCTTCGGCAATGATACTTTTAGTTGCCCCATCTAACATAATCACACGATCGGCGATCGAATAAATACTAGCTAGCTCATGCGAGACAATCACAAAGGTAATGCCGAGGTTTTTTGATAGATCCAAAATCGTCCGATCTAAGTCGGCAGAAGTAATGGGGTCTAGGCCAGCCGAGGGCTCATCTAAAAAGAGTATTTTAGGGTCCAAGGCCATGGCGCGTGCAATCGCTGCCCGCTTTTGCATGCCCCCACTAATTTCACTGGGCATATAGCTCGCAAACGGCAGTAGGCCCACTAAATCAAGTTTACAACGGGCCAATAAATCCATTTGTCGTTCGTCGAGACTGGTGTACTCTTCCATAAATAATTTGACGTTATCCAGTAAATTCATCGAGCCAAATAAAGCGCCTTGCTGATACATCACCCCAAAACTCGTCATGATGCGCTGTAAGTCTGCGCCATACGCATGCGTAATGTCTTGTCCCTCGATCAAGACGTCGCCACCCATGGGACGATATAAACCAAACAAATTTTTAAGTAAGCTGGACTTACCGCATCCCGAACCACCCAAAATAATAAAAATTTCACCAAAATTCACGCTGAAATTGAGATTTTGCAAAAGCACTCTGGTGCCATAGCCAATCGTCAGATTTTTTGCTTCGAGGGCTAGCATTAGAATCCCGTCCGATAAGAGATGTAAGCAAAAACACCATCAACTAACACAATTAAAACAATGCTACTAACTACTGCTGATGTGGCAGAAATGCCTACTGCTGCTGCACCATTGCCAGTTTGCATGCCACGTAAGCAGCCCACACTAGAAACCACAGTACCAAATAACAGGGACTTCATTAGGCCCGATAAGATATCTTCGGTGTCGACCATCGTGAGTGTATTGTTGTAAAAATTAATGAAGGGCACGCCATAGGCAGTCATCGTTATGGCCGAAGCCAAGATCGCCACAATATCGGCATAGAGGGTCAGAATCGGTGCGACTAAAATACCTGCCAGCACCCGCGGTATGACCAAAAACCGCACCGGGCTGAGGCCACCAGTAACTAGAGCATCAACCTCACTATTTACTGTCATCGTGCCAATTTCAGCAGCGAATGCTGCTGACGAGCGTCCTGCTAATAAGATGGCAGTAATTAAAGGGCCCAACTCACGAAATACGCCCAACGATACTAAAGGACCGACAAAAGTCACTGCGCCAAACTTTTGCATGCCAATGGCCGATTGAAATGACAAAATAACGCCAATTAAAAAAGCCACCAAGCCGACAATCGGCAACGCCGCTAAACCTGCTTGAACCGCAGCATTAATAAAATCACCCCACCGCACTTGACGGGGATAGCGTAAAGACCAAACCAAATCGGCCGCCACATGACCACCAAAGGTAATTAACTGAATCGTGTCCTGCCAAAGCGCATAAGCCGCTTTACCAGCGGCCACAATTGGGCTTTGTGCTGGCACCACTTGCGGAGCTGGAAATAAGTTGGTGATCGGGTCAAACTGTTTTAATAAGGGCTGATAACGTGCCGCTAAATTAGGCATGACAAACTCAGCCTTGGCATTCATTTGCGCTTCTTGCACATCAATTATGAAAGCAATTCCCGCTCCATCGAGCGACTCAATTTGGGCAGCATCCACTTCAAGGATTTTTTGCTTACTAGCGCCAGTGGCCAACCAAGTATTTTGAACTGCACGAATTGGTGACCAAACTGCCCCTAAGGCATAAATATCCAAGGTGCCACGCAAAACCAAGCTTGCGTGTGAGTCATTCAGGATGGTTAAAGCCGCTGGGGGGGCTTGCGGTGGCTGGCCTGGTTGAATGGCTATCTTGCTCATAACGCAACTATAAGGGATCAGACCCCTTACCCCTTGGTGCTACGAATCGAAATGGTGCGGCTGGCAGGAATTGAACCCACGACCCCTTGGTTCGTAGCCAAGTACTCTATCCAACTGAGCTACAGCCGCAACAGGCACAATTATGCCATGGAAGAAAAGAACTACATTACGCCCGACGGTCATGAGCGCCTCAAAACCGAGCTCTTACACCTATTAAATCAAGCGCGGCCGGAAATCGTACAAATTGTGCATTGGGCCGCCTCAAACGGCGATCGCTCTGAAAATGGTGACTATATTTATGGCAAAAAACGTTTACGGGAAATTGATCGGCGGATTCGCTTTCTCAATCAGCGCCTTGAATTTGCCTTAGTTGTTGATAATGCCGCGCGAAAAGTAGGTGAAACCGATGATGCTCAAGTATTCTTCGGCGCCACCGTAACTTATCTAGAGTGCGACCCAAATCAGGGCAGCCAAGAAATCACCATAAAAATTGTGGGTGTCGACGAGGTTAATCTGGAGCAAGGCCATGTCAGTTGGGTCTCCCCTATTGCCAAAGCATTAATTAAAGCAAGAGTAGGCGATGAGGTGGTGATTCAAACGCCAACGGGCCCAAGAACCATTGAAATTATTGCTGTGAACTATTAGTCCACCAACGAATCTTGACCTAATTAGGTCTGGCGACTGCGGACGACCCGGAGTACGTCGGTATTATTGTGCAAACTGCGCATGACCCGCGAGAGGTGAAAACGATCGGCGACTTGAATGGTAAAGCGCATCGTTACTGCATCTTCTTTATAGGGATCCTCCATCGATACATTCATAATATTTGCATCTGCCGCAGTAATGCTGCTAGCAACGCGAGCTAATACGCCCTTACCTTGGCGCGTATCTAGCACTAAATCAACTGCAAACTCGCGATGTACATCTTTACTCCACTCTACTTCAACCCATTTATCAGGGTCTTTAGACAGCATGCGTAGCGCATGCTGACAATCGCTAATATGAATTTGTAAACCTTCGCCCTTACCAAGATAACCAATAATGTTATCGCCCGGTATGGGGTGACAACAGGATTGAAATCTAGTTGACATCCCCTCGCGTCCATC
>JBAXGQ010000029.1:0-16858 GCA_037139315.1 Burkholderiaceae bacterium | reverse complement strand
CCCATATAGATCTTGGCGTTCAAGCTGATTGGCTCTTTGCACACTTGGCTCGCAACGGCATCCTCTAGATCCAAAATCAGTGAATCCTCCGCCATGCTCTGCTGTTGGCTCCAGGCATATACAGAACGGAAAGTCTAGGTCGATTGGTATTGATCATGGAGATTTAGTGTGAATTGAATAAAAAGATGATCAAGGAAGGGATTTATTGAAAGTTGCCACCGAGGAGTTCGGATAATTTTTTAGCACTGGCTTTAACAATGGACACCTGTTTTTGGTCAAAGCGATAGGTTGGCATAGTGAGGGTAATGACGCCAATCAAACCTTCTGCATTAAATACTGGAGCGGAGATTCCAGAGATTTCCTTAACCCTATCTCCTGAGATCGCAAGAACCATGTCATCTCTTATCTGGGTAAACGCTTTACCTGGTGCACCTTCAAAAGCCCGCAACACTTTTCCACCAGCACCTTTATCGATTGGCAAAAGATCGCCTACCTGGATGTGATCACGTAACGCTTGCTTCGAGTCCACTCGGAACAGGCAGAGACGTTTATCCCCTTGGCGAACATGAAACGCTGCGCTCTCATGAGTTGATTTCATGAGAGATTCCAAAATCGGAGTGACCACAGTCTCTAGCGACTGTTTGTTTTGATAGGCTGCATTTAGAGAGGCAATTGTGGGTCCAAGTACATACATGCCATCAGCTCTTTTCAATACCAGCATTGCATTGTCAAGGGAGGCAAGCATTCTTAGAACAGTGCTTTTATATAGGCCTGTAGATTCTGAGATCTCGTTTAGGGATAGCTCCGTATTCCTAGAAGAAAAGAGGCGCAAGATCGTAAGTGCTTTGTCTACGGCGACCACCCCAGAGTCAGCTAATGCAATTTTTTCTTCACTTTGCTTGCTAGATTTTTTTGGCATCGACAGTCTTTGGCAATTATGCTTTAATAATAGAACTACATTCTATAGGATAGAACTTAATGAATTCTGCGTCAACCGATGTTTTGATTAGTGAAGTGGGTCCTAGAGATGGCTTGCAATCAATTAAGTCCATCATGCCGACAGCGCAAAAAAATGCTTGGATTGATGCTTTATACAAAGCAGGAATCCGAGAGATTGAAGTTGCATCATTTGTACCCGCCAAACTATTGCCTCAGATGGCAGATGCCGCTCAGGTGGTGAAGCATGCCAAGACTCTTCCGGGTTTAACCGTGATGGCATTAGTGCCAAATCTGAAAGGTGCCCAGGCTGCAATTGCGGCAGGCGTACATAAAATTACTCTGCCTGTATCTGCTAGTGCCGCTCACTCTCTTGCTAATGTTCGTAAAACCCGCGAAGAGATGATTGAGGAAGTGAAAAAAATTGCCGCATTTCGAAATGAGCATGCACCCCATGTCAAATTAGAGGCTGGCATTGCGACTGCATTTGGATGCACCTTGCAAGGCCTGGTATCTGAAGATGATGTGATTTGGTTGGCCGAGCAGGTCATTGCGGCAGGTGCAGATGAGTCTGGTCTTTCAGATACGACGGGTTACGCAAATCCTGCGCAAATTAAAAGATTATTTAAGCGCTTAAAGGCGGCGATTGGCAGTAAGGCTGGCGCAGCACATCTACACAACACGCGGGGACTTGGTTTAGCCAATTGTCTGGCTGCCTATGAAGAGGGTGTTACTTCCTTTGACTCATCGTTGGGTGGTCTTGGTGGATGCCCTTATGCACCAGGCGCCTCCGGCAATGTGGTTACCGAAGATTTGGTATTTATGTTTGAAGCAATGGGGATTAAGACTGGCGTCAATCTGGACTTGTTGTTTGAAGCTCGCAAGTCTTTGCAAGACGGCGTTCCGAATGAAGTAATTTATGGCATGGTGCCTGAGGCGGGTACGCCCAAAGGATTTATACCTGCCAGTCAAGCGGCCTACCTATGAGTACGATCAATATACTCCCGTATGAGGGGGTTCGTGTCGTAGAATTTACGCACATGGTAATGGGGCCTACTTGTGGAATGATTTTGGCTGACCTGGGTGCTGAAGTGATTAAGGTAGAACCAATCGATGGAGATAAAACTCGAAACTTGATGGGATCAGGCGCAGGCTTCTTTCCGATGTTCAATCGCAATAAAAAAAGTATTGCTGTGGATATGAAGACGCCTGCCGGCATGGAGTTGGTAAGGAAATTAGTCGCCACTGCGGATGTCATTAGCGAAAACTTTAAGCCTGGCACGATGGCAAAGTTGGGCTTAGATTATGAAACTCTTAAAAAGACTAATCCAAAGTTAATTTATGTATCGCACAAAGGATTCTTACCTGGACCTTACGATCATCGCACTGCATTGGATGAAGTCGTACAGATGATGGGTGGTCTTGCTTATATGACGGGTCCTGAAGATCGACCACTGCGCGCGGGTTCTTCGGTCAATGACATTATGGGTGGTGTGTTTGGGGCAATAGGTGTGATGGCTGCATTAAGACAGTGTGAGTCGACTGGAGAAGGTCAAGAAATTCAGAGTTCTTTGTTTGAGAACAATGTCTTTTTAGTTGGTCAGCACATGATGCAGTTTGCTATGACTGGTAAAGCAGCCAAACCGATGCCGAGCCGTATTGCAGCATGGGCAATCTATGATGTATTTGAAGTGGCCAATGGCGAGAAGATTTTTCTAGCGGTTGTTACTGATACTCAGTGGAAAATCTTCTGTGAAGTATTTGGTTTTGCAGATCTCTATGACGATCCCACGTTGAAGTTAAATAATCAGCGCGTTCAGGCAAGATCTACTTTGATTCCAGATATTAAAAAACGGTTAGAGAAATTGTCTGTAAAGGAAATTACCGCAATTTTTGAAGAGAATGGCTTGCCATTTGCACCCATTACCAGACCAGAGCAATTATTTGATGACCCTCACCTCATTGCAACTGGTGGATTGGCCCCGATTACCTTAACGGATGGCCCAAGAGCTGGGGAAAAAACGACTACGCCATTAATGCCTCTTATGATGAATGGTAAAAGATTAGGCGTGCGTCTCAATCCGCCTAAGTCTGGTGAACAGACTCAAGAAATTTTGCAAGAGCTTGGCTATCGCGAAGATGAAATCATCAAGCTGTTATCTGACCGAGCTATTTCATGAAAAGCAAATGCGGTTTACTGCTCGCATGTTTGTTGGGGGTGCTATCGACCTCTTGTTTTGCTCAGAATTACCCTGACAAGCCAATCAAGTTAATTATTCCGTATACGCCTGGCGGGGGAACGGATACGGTAGGGCGCATGCTTGCGGAGAAAATCTCTACAGATTTGAAGTGGACAATCTTGGTAGATAACAAGCCTGGCGCAGGGGGTAATATTGGTATGGACTTGGTAGCAAAAGCTAAGCCAGATGGTTACACCTTGGGTATGGGTCAAACTTCCAATCTCGCAATCAACCCAGCCCTAATGTCTAAGATGCCTTTTGATGCAGTCAATGATCTTATTCCTGTAGCCTTTGTAGCTGAGGTGCCGATGGTTTTGGTTGTCACTGCAAACTCTCCATGGAAGACCTTGGGAGATTTAATCAAGGCAGCAAAAGCAAAGCCAGATTTTTACAAACAAGCTACTGCAGGTGCTGGCACAGTAGGTCATATTGGTGGTGAGATGCTGGCTAGTAAGGCTGGCTATACCGTTTCATATATTCCTTATAAGGGCGCATCTCCTGCCATTACCGATCTCATGGGTGGTCAAACCGATTTTATGTTTGCCACTCCTCAGTCGGTATTGGGAATGATTGCAGGAGGAAAGTTACGCGCCATAGCAGTGACTTCTACTAATCGCATTGGAGTACTCTCGAAAGTTCCAACAGTTAGTGAAGAAGGTTACAAGGGATTTGAAGCGACGGACTGGAAGATTGTGGTTGCTCCAGCAGGTACTCCGCCTGAGGCGATTAAAAAAATTAATGAAGCTGTACAAAAGTCTCTCAAAAATCCAGCATTAATTAGCAAGCTTCAAGATGAGGCGAGCTCACCTATGTATGGAGATCCAGCGACGGTCCTGAAATATATTCGTACGGAGCAGCGGGAGTGGGATGCGGCCGTGAAAGCTGCTGGGATTAAATTGGATTAATCCTTGATTGCAGATACAACACGTCTCGTAATTTTTTCATATAGCGCAGATCAAATTAACCAACCCACTGAATCTGTCCTGGTAATGAGCCAATCGCGCGGGAGAGTCTTTAGACCAATCTGCTCTAGCCTTATAAAGCCGTATTTAGCCCCCATAATTTAGCTATTCCACGCACTGATAAGGCCGATTTACCTAATAATTCTGCTGCGATAGTTTGCGCCTGCTTGACTCCAACTCTTGCTTCAGCCAACTCATAAAACTTATCAATTAATTCTTGATCAGTTAAGGGTTCATCTGGATCACCATGCCGTGTCAACTGTTGATAAGCATAGATTGAGCCATCCTTCATTTCTATTGCTACTTTAGCTGACCGGTGCAAGGGAAATTTAGCGGAGCACTCAGGGTCAACCACTAACTCTATTTTATCTTCCATGGCGAAGATCTTTGGATTAGAAAGAGCGGATTCTAAAAATGCCTGCTCTCTTACCCGCCCTAAAATAATTTTGGCAGCTACCGTATAGGTGAGACTAAATTTAGCTTCAAATGGCGTTCTCGGATGAATATATCGACAAACTTCTATTGTCGCTTTGTACCCACCAACACGTATTTTTTTAATTTTCTCTACATCAATGGCGTGTAGATTAAGCAAATGAGCAACCGCATCTATAGCAGGAAAATTATGTCCGCAGCAGCCATGGTTTTTAAAGGTTATTTGTTCAATATTCCAACTAGAACCTAATCCATCGAAAATCTCATTCCAGCGTGGATTTTCACAAAGTGCTGCGCCAAATCCAGCCTCACCTTCTAATAAATCGGGCGTACCAGTCATTCCTGCCTGAGCAACCAGTGCTGCATTCAAACCAACTTCAGCAGCATGCCCAGGATGCATAGGCTTTGTCATTGAGTCAGAGCGAAAGGCCTGTTGAAGACCACTACCAAAAGTACCTGCAGTAGCTAACGCATTGCAAGCTTGAACCGCATCAAGGCTTAATAAACGTGCGCAAGCAGCTGCTGCGCCAAAAACGCCTACGGTACCCGTAGTGTGAAAGTATTTGTAATGGCTAGGTTGTATTACTTTACTAATACGGGTAGAAACTTCATAACCAATGATGATGGCCTCCAGTAAGTCTGCCAGCGAATCATTACGAGACTCTGCTAAAGCAAATGCAGCAGAAATAGTTGGACAAGCTGGATGGTATGCGCCATCACGGAAAATATCATCAAATTCAGCAATATGAGAAATTGTCCCATTGATAAAAGCAGCTGCTCTTGAAAAAGTTTTTTGCTGGCTGCCTGCAATTGAACAGTTTCCCATACCTAATTCTTCACTATAGGCGTTTCTCAACCTTGCAGCAGTATCTGTATCGGCTCCCGCAATTAAAGCACCATGCCAATCTAATAGCGCCCGGCGTCCGCTATGAATAGTCGCAGGCGTAAAAATGATTTGCTTACTATCCTCAATAAACTGTCCGAATTCTTTTAACAAAGTCATAATTTATTCGGGTTTAGCTCCAGAAGCTTTGACAATTGGCGCCCATAAAGCAAAATCATTACGAACAAACTTGGTGAATTCTTGAACATTCATCAAAATTGGATCAGCACCTAATCCTAGTAGTTTCTGCCGAATGGCTGGTTCTTCTAAAATACTAACCACAGTTTCGTTGAGTTTTTTCACAATTGCAGGATTAGTACCAGCAGGGGCAAATAATCCAAACCATGCACCAGTCGCAATATCCACACCTAACTCATTCAAAGTAGGTAAATCTGGCATTGCAGTAATTCTTTTCTTGGAGGACACCGCAATCGCATTGAGTTGTCCGGCCTTAATGAGCGGAATAACCGAAGGTGCAGTTGCAAACATAAACTGCAAACGTCCAGCGATCAAATCACGCGTTGCCTCAGCCCCCTTATATGGTATGTGTACTACACTGAGCCCTGTTTTTTGCGCAAAGAGAAAACTGATTAAATGCGCAGTAGTACCAATACCGGTAGAACCATAATTCAAATTACCTGAATTAGACTTTGCATACGCGAGAAACTCTTTCCAATTCTTAATCCCAGAAGAAGCTGGGACCACTAAGATATTTGGTACATCAGCCAATAAAGCGACTGGATCTAATGCTTTTTGTGGGTTGACCGCCAAATTACCAAATAGTGTTGGATTAATAGAGATCGGTCCGATTGAATTCGCCAATAAAAGGTAGCCGTCTGGTGGCGCCCTACCCACAATCTCAGTGCCCAAGTTACCCGCAGCTCCGGGTTTATTTTCGACAATGACTGGTACCTTCCAACGAATACTCATTTGGTTAGCCACTTCACGAGCCAAAATATCAGTTGTACCGCCGGCAGTAAACGACACAATAATTTTAATGGGTTTATCTGGATAGTTAGCCGCAGACTGAGCAAAGCCATTCGATGCTAAAGCCAATGTGCACCCCAAAATGATTGCTAGTTTTTTAATGAAGTTCATGTTGTTACCTATCTAATTATTTGTTCTAATTTTAAGCAAATTAATTCAGCTTAATACTATGCTCTTTGATTAAACCGTCTGTCAAACACCTCTTCCGCAATCCTATTCTTCAAAATTTCAATGGAGCCGCCCGCAATCATCCAGCCTCGTGTCCGCCTAACGCAATACTCAACCAAGGTCTCCTGACTATAACCAGTAGCCCCCATTATTTGCATGGCCTCATTAGCCACTTCAAACCCCGTATTGTTACAAATTAACTTGGCAGCAGTAGTTTCATACGCTGATGGTAGCCCAGCTTCGGCATTAACTGCGGCACGATATAGCATTAATTGTGCTGCATCAAGCTTGACAGCCATATCTGCAAATTTCCACTGAATTCCCTGAAATTCACATATCTGCTTACCGAATTGCTTACGAACTAAAGCATATTCTTTAGCCTTATTAAATGCATAACGGCCCAAGGCAAGAGCGCGCGAGGAATTGCCAATTCGCTCGACATTAAATCCGCTAATTTGCTTTTTAAACCCGCCCGGTCCAAGTAAAAGTCCACTATCAGGAATAAAGCAATCTTCAAAATACAACTGTGACCACTCTTCGCCACTCATAAAACTATTGGGTTGACCGACAGTTAAACCAGGCGCATCACGATCAACTAAAACAGATCCGATACCATCTAAACCTGGACCAAAACGAACATATACTAAAAATAGGCCGGCATGGGGGCTATGAGTAGAAAAAACTTTTGAGCCATTAATTAAATAACCTCCATCCACTTTTTTTGCGGAAGTAGTTAACTCTGTAACCGCAGAACCAGCGCCCGGTTCGCTCATCCCTAAACCTAGGATCTTCTTACTCGTCAATAAATCTGGTAGATATTTTTCTTTTTGCGCTTCATTTGCATATTCAATAAAGGTTCTAATGGCGCCAAAGTTTCCAGCCTGAACCACATCAGCCGATTTAGGGCAATGTAGAGCAACTTCCTGAATAGCAATAACGGCATCCATTAAGGTGCCACCCATGCCACCATCTGCTTCAGAAAAAGCTATACCAAGTAAACCTTGTGCACTAATTTTTTGCGCAATTATCCAAGGATATTCAGGGCTATGGGCACGCTCCAGAGCACCAGGGGCCAACTCCTTCTCAGCAAACTTTGATACTGCATCTGCGAATGCGTTTTGTTCGCTAGTTAAATGAAAATCCATTATTCACTTTCTTTTATTTCGTGATGTACTTAGGTTTATCCTTGCTTAGCTTACACAATTTTGTGGTGAACCAGCTGCATAAGCATTAATGTTGTCAAAGGCGATACCAAAATAAGCTTCATAGTTATCTCTTTCCACAAATCCAATATGCGGCGTGCATAAGCAGTTCGATAAATGAAGAAGGGGATGATCAGCGCCTAGTATGGGCTCAGATTCATAAGTATCTACTGCTGCATAGGCTGGACGCCCTTTTTTTAGTGCTGCCTCAAGGGCTCCAGACTCAATTAACTCTGCGCGACTAGCATTGACCAGCAATGAAGTAGATTTCATTAATCCTAAATCTTGAGCTGTGACAATATGACGTGTTTCTTCGTTAAGCCTAAGTTGTAAACAGACTATATCGCTATTGCTAAAGAATTCTTCTTTTGATGCGGCAATCATAAAGCCATCTTCCTGCGCCTTTTTTAGACTACTCTCGCGACCCCACACTAAAGGTTTAGCGCCGAAGGCTTTCCCCAAATGACAGACTTGTTTGCCTATCCTGCCAAATCCAAAAACACCAAGTACTTTGCCTGATAACTGGTCGCCTAAATAACCTTGCCACTGACCACTTTTCATTCTAGCGGCTTCTTCAACCAATCTACGCAGTGCGGCTAAGATAAGTAGCATATTCATTTCAGCAGTCGCGGCACCTGAACCTTGCCCATCCATCACAATAATTCCTTTGGCCTTACAAGCCTCAAGATCAACATGGGAGGCTATTTTTCCAGTTTGCGATATGGCTTTGAGTTTTGGGAGAAGGTCTAATAACTCTTTGGTAATCTCCGTTCTCTCTCGAATGAGTACGATTGCATCTGCATCTTTAAAACGCTCTACCAGCGCTTCAGTCCCGCTAACAGTATTACTATATATCTTGACGGTGTGACTACTCAGCTTCTCGAAGCAAGCAAGGTGACGGATACAGTCTTGATGATCATCAGAAATCACAATGTGCATCTACATTCCTTTTGTTTCAATTGAGCTAAGTTATTTAAAAGCATTGAAGAACAGCTCTAATGCTCGGTTAAATTGAGTGGACTGCTCAATATTAGTCATATGAGCTGCATTAGAAATTAATACCAACACTGACTTTTTTAAATTTTTATGCATTTCAAGAGCTGCTGATAACGGAGTTCCAACATCAAATTCTCCAACTATTACCATTGCTGGGCACTTAATCTCATTTAATCTATACGTGGTATGAATAGAGGAAATAGCTGCACAACAACCAACCCAGCCGGCAACTGATGTGGATCGAATCATAGATGCTACTGACTCCACTACCTCTGGACTTGAATTTCTGAAGGCCTCTGTAAACCAGCGATTAATTGCTGGTTGAACCAGGGGATCCATGCCCTGAGTCTTTGCAATGCGAATTCGTTCTTCCCACATTGAAACTGGCGTCGCCGTATGTGCGCTCGTAGTATCGGCTAAAACGATAGATGCAATTCGTTCAGGATATCGCAAGGCAAAAGTTTGTCCGATCATACCGCCCATAGAAAACCCCAGCCAGTGAACCTTTTTTACACTCAAAAAATCCAATAAGCCAACAGCATCGTCAGCCAATAGATCTAATGAATACTCGCCCCCCTCAGAGCCTGAACCTCCATGCCCTCTGGTGTCATATGTAATTACCCTAAAATTTTTCTCAAGCGCCTCAATCTGCGGCTCCCACATTGCTTTTGTACAGCCAAGTGAGTGGGATAAGATAATCCACGGGCCTTTCTCCCCATATACTGAGTAGTCAACATCAATATGATTAATTTTTACTTTCATCTTGATGATTTATTCTGGTTGAATATTGGCTGCTTTGGCGATTTTTTGAAACTTGACAATTTCAAAGGCAATTAATTTCTTAAACTCTTCGGGAGAACTTGGAGTAACAGAAACACCCATTTGGTTTAACTGCTTTTGAATATCTGGTGACTTTAAAATGGATACAATTTGCGTATTTAAAAGAGTGATTTTTTCGGGTGGGGTTTTCGCTGATACCAATAAACCATACCAAAAAACCCAATCATATTGAGGTGCACCAGATTCAGAAACTGTCGGAACATCTGGCAGTTCAGATAATCGCTTCTTAGAAGTTACAGCCAGAGCTTTTACCTTGCCATCTTTAACAAGACCAATGGCCGTTGCATAGGGCGTTATATGAAACTGAACACGACCTGCAACTACTTCAGTTAATGCCTCGGATACACCCTTATAAGGAATATGTAAGACATCAATTCCAGTTTGCATCTTAAGCAACTCAACGGCAAAGTGAGAGCTACTACCAATACCCGCTGAAGAATAATTCAACTTACCAGGATTCGCCTTGGCGAGAGCAATTAAATCCGCAACGCTATTTACCTTTAGATCATTTGGGACAACCAATAATGCTGGTCCCTCACCAATTAAAGTAATGGGAGCAAAATCACTCAAAGTGTCATAAGGTAACTTCCTGTAAATAGCAGGGGCAGTAGCGTGTGCAGGGGACACACTTAATAATGTTGAGCCATCAGCAGGGGCTGCCAAAAGCGCAATGGCAGCAAGCGTGCCACCGGCACCAAGCTTACTTTCTACAATTGCAGTTGACTTCATCTTTTCAGCCAATTTCGGCGCAATCATCCTAGATGATGAGTCAGGAATGCCGCCAGCACCGAATCCAACAATAATCTTATAGTTTTTTGAGTCCGCCTTAGCAACTGAAGTATCTTGCGGTTGTGCCACAGATAGCTGCGGCAGCATGATACTAAAGCCCAGCACAAAGAACCGGATATAAGTCGTCTTTTGAAGCGACCATTTGAGTCTCTCTAGATTCATACAAAATTCCTTTTTTAAAAGGGTTTAAATAATGCACCTGTATTTGCGATTACAAAACCAGGACCACTTAGATTTGCCAATTCTTGCAACTCGAAATTTAACTTTTCACTACCCATCTCATTCGCGATAAATACAGGACCGCCACACCACCGTGGGAAGCCATAACCATTAACCAGAGCAATATCACAATCAGTTACATCACCAACTATCTTTTCAGAAGCAAGATGAGCAATTTCATTCATCATCGCTAGTAATACACGTTTGACGATTTCTTGAGGGGTAAATTCTCGCCGCGTAATACCTTTCGCAGCACTTGCTGCATCAATTATTGAATTAACAACAGGATCAACTGTACCCAGTTTTTCACCTGCGCGATACTGGTAATATCCCGCTCCGGCCTTACGCCCTAAACGTCCTACCAAACATAGCGTATCCGGAATACTGACATAGCGATGCTCGGGATTACGGGTGGCAGCCAGACTCTGGCGCATTGCCCAAGCAATATCTAAACCGGACAAATCAGCTACAGCAAAAGGACCCATGGCAAACCCGTAATCCTCTAGGGCTTGATCAATTTGCTTAGGATAAGCGCCCTCTTCAAGCATAAATTCGCATTGGCGGCGATAGGCAGCATAGATACGGTTACCAATAAAGCCGAATGAATTAGTGCTAATGACAGGCATTTTTCCTAAACGCTTGGCAAATTGCAGGCCCGAAGCAATTGTAATTGGCGAACTAAACTTACACCGGATGATTTCAATTAGCTTCATCACCTGCGCGGGGCTAAAGAAATGCAAACCAAAGATGCGTGCTGGATTACTTATCTTAGCTGCAATCGCATCAATATCTAAATACGACGTATTTGAAGCTAGTAGTGCGCTAGGATTTGCATGAGCCTCAATTTTCTGAAACACGGCATACTTGACTTCGATATCCTCAAAAACAGCTTCGACGATTAAATCTGCAGCCGCAATATCACGCCATTGCATGGAATAGGTAAACGACTTGAGGATTAAGGCAGCTTTATCAATAGCCATTTTGCCACTTTGCACACGAGATTCGTAAAAGTCTTTTACCTTCTGCGTACCATTTTTGAGAGCGACTTCATTTTGGTCGATTAATAGCACGGTATAGCCAGCCGTCAAACACGCAATAGCAATTCCAGAGCCCATGGTGCCAGCACCAATGATGGCGATTTTCTCGATTACCTTTGGCGCAGTATCGCCGCTACTCAGCGCTTTAAATAATTTACGCTCTGCAAAAAATTGATGACGTAGCGCTTTAGCTTCTGTACTTAAGCGCAAATTTTGAAAAGCCTCACGCTCAATAGCTAAACCCTCATCTATCGGCTTTGTCATGACATTGCTAATCATTTCAATCGCCTTGTAGATATTAGGACGATTCTTGCCCGCTTTTAAGGCTTTTTGTGAGGCCATTAAAACGCTAGCAACTTCTGCATGCGGTGGGTCTAGATCTCTTATTCTGGCCTTCTGACCAAGCAATGACCTGGCAAAGATAATCGCTTGAGTTTGTAAATCATGATTCACCAGCTTATTTAGGATGCCTAGTTTTAGGGCCTCACTCCCACTTATACGGGTACCGCCACAAATCAACTCGATCGATTTTTCAAGCCCAATTAATCTTGGCAAACGTTGTGTACCTCCAGCACCAGGAATAATTCCCAAGGTCACCTCTGGCAAACCCATCATCGTGCCCTCCAAGGCAATTCGTCCATCACACCCTAAAGCCAATTCAAAACCGCCACCTAGAGCAGCACCATGTAAAGCGCACACTACGGGCTTAGGGCAATTCTCGATTGCTGCAATGATGGATGGTAAATGAGGTTCAGCCAAGGCCTCTGAAAACTCCTTGATATCTGATCCAGCAATAAAAGTACTGCCTCCGCCGATAATAACTACTGCGGATGACTTTGGATCGTTCTGAAATAATTGAATCGCAGCCAATAACCCTTTTCTTACCTCTGTCGAGCCAGCGTTAATCGGTGGATTATTCACGGTAATAACCATGACATCTGCTTCGTTGTGAATATTAATTTTGCTTGTCATAAGGCATAAAGTACGTTTTTTAAAAAGAGTCTGGGCATCTTCAGTGAACTGACTTCCATTAACTGAATACAGCAATGCCATCTGCTGCTTTTACTCCATGCCCCTCAGCAAATACAAACATAGGATTAATTTCGCATTCAAGCAAGCGATCTCCTAAGGCAGCCACTAACTCAGAAAATTGAACGACTGCCTTTACTAAGGCGTCAACATCACATTGTGGTCTGCCACGATACCCGTTAAGCAAGGGCCAAGTTTTTAAATCTTGTAACATTTCCAATACTTCTGCATTACATAAGGATTTTCCGGGAGAGATAAACCGGAGAGTGCTGTCCTCAAAGAGTTCGGCTGTCACTCCACCCATGCCAACTAAAATTGCCACACCAAGTGGGTCCCGATGCATGCCGACCATGAGCTCCACTCCGCCAGAGACCATTTCTTGTACCAGAAATTCCTCAATCAGAGTGCCTGACTTTGATTTCACTTCAACAACCATTGCATTGATTTGACTGCCAATTTCCGTCCTTAGTACATTCAAAGCAACTCCCCCAACCTCAGTCTTATGGGTGATCTCATGCGATAAAATTTTTAAAACAACTTTTTCTCCAAAACTCTGAATAGTATCTAAATTTGGCTTATTGGCAGCTACTATAGTCTCACGTACCCCTGGAATACCAAAGGCAGAGAAAAGATTTTTTGCTTGATGCTCATTCATTGCTCCATGAAAAGTTATGATATCTAGATCAGCTGGTAATTTCACCAAAACGCCTTCGTACCTTTTGCGACGTTTTAATTTACCAGCATGAAGCATGCTTGAGAGCGCAACACTACAACTTTCTGGCTGAGAAAATGTCGGCACGCCAAGCTTATTCATTAAAGCACCTGCTATCGGGGCATGAGGGCTGACATAAGCGATTATTGGCTTATCACTAGTTAGCATGCAGTCACGAACTGCGCCGACCATGAGCTCAGGCATCGCTAGACTAGAAGAGCCCATGATTAAAATCAATGCGTCATACGTTGGACTATCTAATAAAGCCTGAATAGCACCCCGTAATAAATCGGGTTGCAATCCTGCCAAGGTGACATCAATGGGATTGCGATCCAACACGGCTTGATCACCTGGCTGCAATTTGCGTAAACGTGCAGCTGTATCCTCATCAGGAGCAGGCGTTGAAAATCCCCATTCACCCAAACTATCTGCCACTAGGGTCCCTGCGCCACCAGTCGAAGTCAAAATGGCGACTCGATCACCATTTAAGAATCTACCTGAGGCGAGAGCCACAGGAATATCTAAAAAATCTGCGAACTTATGCGCACGAATAATTCCGGTTTGCTCAAACAAAGCATCATACATTTTATCGGTCCCAGCTAAGGCGCCAGTATGCGAAACGGCCGCCTTGATGCCAGCTTCAGATTTACCCACCTTGTAAACTACGATCGGTTTTCCAGCCTGCTGTGCACGTAGTGCGGCGGCGCGAAACGCTTCAGGATGACGAATACTCTCGATATAAAGAACTATCACTTTAGTACTAGGATCGCTAATTAAGTAATCTATAAAGTCTGCCAAACCAAGATCAGCTTCATTGCTTGTTGAAACGAGTTTTGATAATCCCAGACCACATGCATTAGCGCGAGATAAAAAAGACCCTAAAATACCGCCGCTTTGAGAGATCACACTGACAGATCCCTTAGGAAATTCATCCATTTCTAAAGCACTACTGGGTGATAAAGGAATGTCATCGGTAATGTTGACCATGCCCATCGTATTTGGCCCAAGGATGCGCATCTTCCCTGCGGCAGTAATCAATTCTTCTTGCTTTTTTAAACCTTCATAGCCATGCTCGGCATACCCGCTGGTGAGCACAATAGCAGCTGGAGTTCCTAATACAGCAAGTGCTTTTACCGCGTCCAGTACTTTATCAGTTCCCACCAGAATGATTGCCACGTCTGGAGCCTCTGGTAATGAACTAATATCTGGGTAGCATTTAAACCCAGCAATCTCTTCAACCCTTGGATTAACTGGATAGATTTTTCCCTTGTAATGATGTTTCAGTAAATAAGCAATTGGCCTACCTGCAGTTTTTTTAGGGTCAGTTGAAGCGCCAATAACAGCAATACTGCTAGGCTTCATTAATTTTTGAATTGCATTGCTCATCTATTGACTTTTTTAGTTTTTTGCAGCTGCAGCTTTTTCAAGAAATGCTAAAACAGACTCTCGGTGTTCAGTGCTGGTGTAGCAAATACCTTGTGCTTGACTACCCTGCGAAAATACTTGCGCAGCAGTTGTTTCATACGTCTGATTCAGAATCGTTTTACCCAATGCAAGTGCTGTAGCAGAGCCTTTGCTAAGTTCTTTAGCCCACTTATGCGCATCTGCTACCAATGACTCTGGTTTAGCAACCCTATCAACAAGGCCAATTTGATTGGCTTCTTCAAGCTCTACTTTTCTTCCAGTAAAAATCAATTCTTTTGCCACTACCATTCCAACACGCCTAGGCAAAAAATACATTCCCCCGCCATCAGGAATAATCCCTCGCTTAATATAGGACCAAGTAAAGTTCGCGCCCTCACAAGCAATAATAAAATCGCAAGCTAATGCCATATCAGCACCCAAACCAGAGGCGGCTCCATGTACAGCAGCAATTGTTGGCTTAGGCATGGTGTGCAAGAGAGAAACGGCATGATGAACCCGTTGCTGACGGAACCATCCGTTGTACGCCACTTCTCCAGCAGGGGCTTGCATGCGCTTTTCCATGCCCGTAATATCTCCACCAGCACAAAATCCCTTGCCATTACCGGTAAGCACTAGAGCGCGTATCGATTTGTCGGCTGTTACCAACTCGAGTGCTTCAATAAACTCAGTGCGCATATCATCACTCATGGCATTCCGTTTTTCTGGGCGATTAAGATGCAAGCTTGCAATACCTGCTTCAATCTTTAATTCAATTAATTTCAAACTCATGCGTATTCCTTACGGTTATATTTAATTTAATCAGCCGTGATGTTGGCCTGCTTAATGACCATACGCCAACGTAGTTCTTCAGCTCTCACAAAATTTGCAAATTCTTCAGGCGTGCCAGTTTTAATCATGAGGCCTTCGCTCTCTACGCGACTTTTGAACGCCGGAGTTTGAGCAGCCTTCTTAATGGCTACATTGAGTTTATTAATCACGCCCGGAGGAGTGCCCGCTGGGGCAAAATAGCCGTACCAACTCCCCGCCGAATAACCGGGGACCCCACTTTCTGCAACTGTTGGCAGCTTAGCCAATAGTGGCGTGGTAGAGCGAGTTGGCGTAGTTACAGCAAGTGCACGTAATTTTCCTGACTCGACCAAACTACCTACCGCTGCTGCAGTAGCAAACATTAAATCCACCTGGCCGCCAATCACATCAGTCAACGCTGGACCCGCACCCTTATAGGGAATATGGGTTAATTTCGTACCTGCCAACGAGTTAAATAATTCGCCCGCCAGGTGTGCTGAAGTTCCACCGCCCTGCGATGCATAGGATAGTTTTCCTGGATTCGCTTTTGCGGCAAGCAGAAAATCCTGAAATGTTTTAAATGGACTATTTGCTGAAACTACGACAACATTTGGAGAGATACCTACCAAAATTATTGGCGCAAAATCTTTATCTTGGGAGTATGGGAGTTTTGCCTTAAGACTAGGATTGACTGCATGTGCCAATGTTGCAACTACTAAGGTATAGCCATCGGCTGTACTTTTAGCCAAAGCATCCGTACCAATAACTGTGCTGCCACCTGGCTTATTTTCGATCACAATCGCTTGCTGTAAATCCTCAGCCATTGCTACGCCCAATGTTCTCGCAACCAAATCAGTTCCGCCTCCAGGAGCAAAGGGAACAATAACTTTGATAGGGCGATCGGGATAAACTGCTAACGCAAAAGTGCAGTAGATGAAGGCAAAAAATAGTATTACAACTTGGCCTAAAAAACGAAACGATACCAAAATCATCTCCCATCTATTCATGTTGATTTGGTGAAAAGAGTATGAGGCAACTAGGCGTAAAAATTATGGTTTAATTCCACTAGATGGAATTCATTAAGCCAAGCTCTAAAACTAATCGGTCCCTCATGCGTGGCATGGAGATTCTGCGCTGCTTTAAGCCTGGCATGAGCCTGCTTGGCAATAGTGAAATAGCTGAACGTACGGGTTTACCCCCATCTACCATTAGTCG
>JBAXGQ010000028.1:0-17223 GCA_037139315.1 Burkholderiaceae bacterium | reverse complement strand
AAACTGCTCACGCAAAACATTCTTTTGTACTTTACCCATAGCATTACGGGGTAAATCGCTCAGTATTTCAATGCGCTTGGGCACCTTGAAATTCGCAATCTGTCCTTTAAGGGCATCGATCATCTGTTGCGCATTTAATTTCGCGCCTGCTTTTGGAACAACTATTGCCAATACTGCCTCACCAAAGTCAGGATGTGGAATTCCAATCACAGCACTTTCAGCTACGCCATCCATCTCGTCAATAAAGCTTTCAATTTCTTTAGGATAAACGTTATAGCCTCCAGAAATTATCAAATCTTTACTACGGCCGACGATCGATAAATAATTCGCTGGTACCTTACCACTAATGTTGGTACCACCCCAACGCCCCACATCACCTGTTTTGAACCAGCCATCGGCAGTGAATTCTTCGGCGGTTTTTTCAGGCATATGCCAGTAGCCCTTAAAAATATTGGGGCCCTTCACTTGAACGCCGCCGATTTCATCGACCTTGCAAATCTGCCCGCTATCACTTACCACCCTAACACTCACTCCAGGTAGCGGCACCCCAACGGCACCGCCAACCCGCGGGCCTTCATAGGGATTAGAGGTCAACATAATGGTTTCACTCATGCCATACCGCTCAAGAATGGTATGGCCCGTTATTTTTTTAAAATCATTGAACGTTTCAGTCAGTAGTGGCGCTGACCCAGAAATAAATAAACGCATGTTGCGACACACTGCTTTTGTAAAGGCCTTATCTGCAGTTAAGCGCACATAAAAAGTGGGTACGCCCATCATCACAGTAGCACGGGGTAAAAATTGAATCAGCTGCGCGGTATCCAGCCGCGGTAACCAAATCATTTTACTGCCGTTAATTAAAGCTCCATGAGCAGCGACAAATAAACCATGCACATGAAAAATGGGTAAAGCATGTAACAAGACGTCATCTTTTTGCCATTGCCAGAACTCTTTGAGTACTAAACAATTGCTCCCTAAATTACGGTGCGTTAGCATCGCACCCTTGCTGCGTCCTGTAGTTCCGGAGGTATAAAGAATGGCTGCTAAATCATCATCAGCCGAATTTACTGTTTTGAATTGATCGCTTTGGCCAATGGCGCGCTGTAGCAAACTACCCGTGCGGTTGTCATCTAAGGTAAATACCTGTTTAGTGCCGGCCTTAAATGCCACCTTAGAAACCCAAGCAAAATTTTTGCTACTACAAACCATGACTGCAGGCTGTGCATTTTCAATGAAATATTGAATTTCAGCAGCTTGGTAAGCAGTGTTTAAGGGTAGATAAACATAGCCTGCCCGAATAGTAGCTAAATATAAAAATAGGGCTTCGGGCGACTTTTCTACTTGCACTGCAACCCGTGCCCCTTTAGGCAAGCCAAGACTTTTTAATAGATTAGCAAGCATCGCAGAAGCGCGCTCTAAATCGCTCCAGGAGTAATACAGACCATCTTGAGTTTCAATTGCGCAAGTTTTATGATCTTTTGGAAAACCTTTTTCCAACAGTGAATACAAATTCATACGAACCTCAAAATGATCTACTTAACAGCTATTAATCGAGAGTAGCGCCCGATTTTTTAACTACCCCAGCCCAACGTTTAATATCTGAATTAACTAATTTACCAAACGCTTCACCATATAAGTTAGGCGTTTCAGAGCCATTGGAAGCCCAAATGGCTTTCAACTTGGGGGTATTTAGCGCCTTCTCCACTTCTGCAATCATTTTGTCGACGATGGGCTTTGGCGTCCCCTTAGGAGCAAACATCGCATACCAAGTTGATACTTCGTAATTAGGTAGGCCAGCCTCCATGAAAGTGGGCACATTTGGAATTGCAGCCGAGCGCTTAGGTGAGGCAACTGCGATAGCGACTAACTTACCGCCATTAATTTGTTGGGCGGAGGTACCCAAACCATCAAACTCAAGGTCAACTTGCCCTGCTAAAAGATCATTCATAGCGGGACCTGCACCGCGGTAGGGAATATGGGTAATAAAAGTGCCAGTTTGAATTTTAAACAATTCGCCTGCTAAATGATGTACGGTGCCACTGCCTGCGCTAGCAAAATTATATTTGCCGGGATTCTTTTTCAAGAGTTCAACAAATTGCTTTAAATCGCGTGCACTTACTTTTTGTGGATTAACCACTAAGACTTGCGGTGGGCTAGCAATGAGCGCAACCGGGATAAAGCTCTTCTCAATATCGTAATCGAGATTCTTATACATTGAAGGCGCAATGGTGTGATGTGAAGCACCAATAAACCAACTGTATCCATCGGGGGCTGCCTTTGCCGCAACCGAGGCACCAACAGTGCCGCCGGCACCACCGCGATTATCGATTAATACTTGGACGCCTAATTGTTCACCCAACTGTGCAGCCAAAGGACGCGCAAACGCATCGGTACCGCCGCCAGCAGGAAAGGGATTTAACAAGGTAATGGGTTTAGTCGGCCAAGCTTGTGCCGAAACAGTGCCGGCAAATACCATTAAAGTTAAGATAAAAACGCAGCGCAATTTTTGCGCTAGCAGGTATAAAGCCTTAGATTGAATCATCATGCTGCTGTCTCCTTGATTGATGTCATTATTATTTTAAGCTAAGAGGCCATTAAACGACTGATCAAACGCGAATACATGACCTCACCATTAACAAAGCGTTCGTGGTTCTCTTCTACACTACCTAAATCATAAAGATAATTGACCATAATGCCGGCAGATTGGCGTAAACCCTTACGCGATAAATCACCTGCCCAATTAATTTGGTGCAACTTGGCACCGTTTCCTAAGTGAAATTTAGCCACTGGATTACCGTTCCGCCCCGTTGAGGCATGGGCCAAATAGAGCGCAGTTAAGCAGAGCAAGGCACTTTTTTCCTTTGCTGAGGCAGTATCGGGATGCCAACCGCTGTTTAAACGTTCTGGCCATGAATGACCAGCTAAATTGAGAGTCGCTAAGGCCTCATCACGGGCTGCTCGAAGTGCTGGCTTAAGCTGCTCCATCGGCATTTGATCGGCTAAATTTGCCCCCGCTGCAATCCAATCTACGAGGCCAGGAATAGGCGATAAAGTAATAAAGGTCTTGAGCGAAGGAAATTCAGCATGTAATTGTTCGGCAACCCGTTTAATTAAAAAATTGCCCATCGATACACCGCGCAAACCTGGCTCGCAGTTACTAATAGAATAAAAAGCGGCAACTTTGTATTCTTTTGGATGACTAACTGCCTCAGCTTTCTTATCAACCAACGGTGCGATGGCCGTGGGGATATCCGGCAGTAAACCGACTTCAACAAAGATTAAGGGCTCATCAGGCAATTGCGGATGAAAGAAAGCAAAGCAGCGGCGATCAGGCTGCAAGCGTCGCCGCAAATCATCCCAGCCATCAATCGCATGCACCGCCTCATGTTTAATAATTTTTTCTAGTACTTCGGCCGGCGACTTCCAATCGACTCGGTGCATCTTTAAAAATCCTGGATTAAACCAAGAGGAAAGCAGATGGCGCATATCGAAATCAACTGTTGCTAACTCTGGTTTTTTATCGAGTAACTGCAATAGATCACGGCGCATTTCCACAACTGCTGCAGTACCTGCACGCGCGCGGTTAAGGCGGCGTAGTAATTCTTGACGCGGTGATTCGGTAATGCGCTGTAAACGCACATAATTGCGGGTATTGGGATCTGCAGCAAAACTTTGTGCAGCCTTTAATACTTTTTCAGCGTCAGGGCTAAATTTTTCTGCCAAGGCAGTGAAAAATTTAATATGTTGATCTTTATCTAATTTACGGTAATTATGAATAAGCTCATCAGCCATGCTGACCGCATTAGATTCGCCACGTTCGGAAATAAGTCGGTTGACCGCACCAATAGCGCGCGCCAAATACCGTGACTTAGTTAGTTTCTCGAGCATGACACTTCCTTCAAGGATTACTATTGTTTTGTCTTAGCAGCAAATATAACCCGAAGGCAATCATTGGCAGTGAAAGCCACTGACCCATCGAAAGCCCAAGGCCTAGCAAACCTAAAAAAGCATCGGGTTCGCGCGCAAATTCAGCGAGGAAGCGAAAGATACCATAGCCTACTAGAAAGAAACCGGATACCTGCCCAAGTCTGCGAGGCTGCCTTGCATAGAACCAAAGCAGAATGCCCAATAAAATGCCTTCCCCACCCAATTGATAAAGTTGCGAAGGATGACGTGGCAAATTATCGACATAGGGGAAGACCATCGCCCAAGGCACAGTAGTTGGGCGACCCCAAAGTTCTCCGTTAATAAAATTACCGAGGCGGCCAAAAGCGAGACCAAAGGGAACTAGTGGTGCAACCAAATCACTCACCATCAAAAAAGTAGTTTTGCGTTTGCGGGCAAACCAGTACAAGGCCACAAATACGCCCAGTAAGCCCCCATGAAATGACATGCCACCTTCCCACACTTTAAAAATATTGAGTGGGTGGGATAAATAAAACGCAGGCATATAAAAACACACATAGCCTAAGCGACCGCCAAGAATAACGCCCAATACACCCGCAAATAAAAGATCTTCTAGGTCTTTATTGGTCCAACCCAGAACTTTAAATTGCGCCATACGAATCCGGATCCGACCAAGCAAAATAAATTGGGCAAATGCCATTAAGTAAGTTAAGCCATACCAATGAATCCCAAAAGAGCCAAGATGAATAGCGACAGGATCAAAATTAGGGTGTATCAGCACAGTCGGCGCTCAACTTTTAGTTTGGTCAAAATTATGTAGCTCATGACCCAAGTCTCGATAGGTTTTAAAGCGATTACGGCCAGCCAAGCGCTCTGCTTCATTGGTCGTCACCACCTCAACAATTCGGGGGAAGCGCTCGACCAAGGCAGCGACATCGCTTGGCATCTGTTGGCCTAAGTGAATCAAAATATCCGCATGCGGTATTGCTTTCAGGCTATTCGGTGAGCAATCTTCAGTTAATACAATCGGGGTTTCGGCAGCCGACTCGTGGTCGATAAAACAATGTGGTAAAAAATCGGTTTTACTAAAGGTCCAAAGCAGATCATTTAGTTGCTTGAGATCAGTTTTGTTGGCCACGATCACAATCGGCCGCACGGGCTGCCCCTCTACCGTAGCGCTCCAAATTTTACGCGTGAGACGACAAACATAATCGAGTTTATCGCCCACATTGCTATGAAAATCTATTCTTGCCATGCCTAAATGCGCTTAACGTGCTCCGTAGGTCACTAAATAATTAAATAACAAAGGCACAGGGCGACCTGTAGAACCCTTCATAGCACCACTTTTCCATGCTGTACCGGCGATGTCTAAATGTGCCCAACAATATTTCTCGGTGAAGCGCTTTAAGAAACATGCAGCTGTCACACTGCCTGCGGGGCGCCCACCAATATTAGCCACATCCGCAAAATTTGATTTCAATTGCTCTTGATATGCAGCATCTAAAGGCAAACGCCAAACGGTATCTAATGCTGCTTTACCAGACTCACTTAATTCTTTAACTAAATTTTCATCATCAGAAAATAAACCGCTATGCACACTGCCTAAAGCAATAATACAAGCACCAGTTAAGGTGGCTACATCAATAACGGCACGGGGCTTGAAGCGTTCTACATAAGTTAAAGCATCACATAAAATTAAACGGCCTTCAGCATCGGTATTTAAGATCTCGATGGTTTGGCCCGACATGCTTTTGACAATATCGCCTGGTCGAGTTGCCTTACCAGAAGGCATATTTTCACAAGTTGGGATGACGGCAATGACATTTTGTTTTAATTTAAGCAGTGCTGCTGCATAAATTGTGCCCATGACCGAAGCTGCGCCGCACATGTCGTACTTCATCTCGTCCATCGCATCACCAGGCTTTAGGGAAATTCCACCCGTATCAAAAGTAATCCCCTTGCCTACTAACACTGTTGGCGCTGCAGTTGCTTTGCCGCCGGAGTGGCGCATGATAATAAATTGGGGCGGCAACTCAGAGCCTTGCGTAACCGCAAGAAAAGAGCCCATCCCCAACGCTTCCATTTGCTTACGACCCAGCACCTCTACTTTCAAAGTAGTCTTCTTGGCCAAAGCTTGTGCGGTTTGCGCTAAATAAGCAGGTGTACAAACGTTGGGTGGCAAGTTACCTAGGTCTTTCGCCAAATTCATCCCCTCAACCAAGGCTGTACCCTCGGTTACAGCTAACTTCAATGCGCTAGCTTCTTTACCCCCACCTACAAAAACTATGGACTGCAATGGATCGGGCGTATCTTTAACCTTAAAGCGCATCGCTGGTTGGCGCACGCCAAAGCGATATACCTGGTCCCCAGCCAATTGCATCGTCAGACGGGCTAATTCTCCAAGCCTTTGTGGATTTGGTTTTTCCATAAAGCTAGCCATTAGCCACAGTGCCGTTTCGATTGCTCCACCGCTCAAGGTCTTAATTGCAGCACGCGCTAATTTGGCATACGCCAGAATGTCCCCACCCGTTTTTTGCTGCGTTTCACCCAAACCCACCAATAAAACCCGTTTTAGCTTCACGCCCTGCGCCAGCCAACTGGGGTCAGATCTCAACAGGGTTACTGCTGCCTCTTTAGCCGCCAAATCACCATCATTAGCAGCTCGTAAAATCGCCCCGCCCAAAAAGGCATCAAGCGCCGCTAAAGGTCCTACCGCACCTAAATTTAGGGTCTGACGGGCTTTTTTAGGGCCCCCTTGGCCAGCAGTCTTACCTTGCAAATCAGCCAGATCCGCTTTGGAATAGGCCATCACTAGGCAATCGCTCTCCTGCTTGACCAGGAGCGCAAAAGCAGATTTCAGGTTTTTCGTCGCCGTAAAGTCGGCCTGGGCAAATAGTTTCGTGCTAAATTGGATTGTCATGATGTAGTGGAATAAATGAGGTTTTATCATTATCCTCCGACACGCAATCCGAACCGTGAAACAAACCATTTAGGTCGAAAGATTTTCTCAGGCATGATATTTCAACGCTCTCTCAGACGCGAGCTTAGTTTTACTACAGGTGGTGTTTTTCTGGTCCTCGTTACGATCATGATTACGACACTGGTTATTCGTATTCTTGGCTTTGCCGCGAATGGCAAAGTAAACCCCGAAGATGCTTTGGTATTAATTGCCTTGGCTACCCTCGGTTACACCGCAGTTTTACTTACCGTCTCCTTATTTGTTGCGGTACTCATGGTATTAGTGCGCTGGTATAAAGATTCGGAAATGATTGTGTGGTTTTCTAGCGGCCTAAGCATCATGAGTTTAATTAGGCCCATACTCACCTTTGCCCTACCCTTAATCGTGATCATTGGCGCACTAGCAATTTTTGTCTGGCCTTGGGCTAATCGGGAATCCACTGTGATTAGTCAGCGCTTTCAACAACGCGATGATGTCTCCATGGTGACTGCTGGTCAATTTCGTGAATCCGCTAAAGCAGAACGGGTTTTTTTCATCGAGCAAATTGATGTCGATAAAAATATTATTAAAAATATCTTCGTTGCTGATACTCGTAATCAGCGCCTCAGTATTGCGGTTGCAGAATCGGGCTATCTCGAGAACTCAGCCAATGGGGAAAAAACTGTCGTCCTTAAAAATGGGCGCCGCTATGATGGCCAGCCAACCCAGCCCAATTTTCGCATTCTCGAATTCGAGGAGTACCGGACAAAAATAAAGAGCAAGGATGTTAAAGTTCCACCGCCACGGGATCGAGAAAAAGACCTATTTGAACTACTGGCCACTCCCACTAATCAAAATAAAGGGGAGATCTTATGGCGCCTAGGCTTGCCATTAATGGCTTTAGGATTAGTGTTAATTGCAATACCACTAGCCTATGTAAATCCTCGCTTAGGTAATTACACTGCACTGTTTTACGCGGTACTAATTTATTTAATTTATAGTAATTTACTCAACTTAGCGCAAAATTTTGTCTCGCAAGGAAAGCTGAATTTTTTCATCGCCATTTGGCCGATTCATTTGCTTGCCCTAACGATTGCATTCTTCCTCATTCGCAATCGCGTTAATCCTTCCATTGCATGGTGGCGTAGACAATTACCTGCGCTCTTTGGCCGTAAATGAAATTACTTTTCCCTTATATTTACGAGCGTTACTTTGCCAAGCAAATCTATATCGCCTTTGGTTTTATTTTATTTGCGCTCGTAACTCTATTTTTATTTTTTGATGTCTTGGGTGAACTAAGCTCAGTTAATACGAAATACACCCTTCCCCTGGCCTTATTACATATTCTCTTAAAGGCCCCCAATCGGATGATTGAAATCATTCCGATTGCTGGTCTGATTGGCAGTATTTATGTATTTGCGATGATGGCCAGTCAGTCTGAATTCACGATTTTTCGTATGGCAGGCTTAGATGTAAAACGGGGTCTCATTACCTTAGCCAAAATTTCCTTACCTTTAGTTATTTTTACACTGGTCGTAAGCGAATGGCTTGGGCCCTACAGCGAATCAGTTTCTGATCAAATCCGCTCTCGTGCACTGGGGGCTAATTTTGAATCGCAGTTTCGCTCAGGTGTATGGGTGAAAGATCGCCTGCGTGACGAAGACGGCTCTGGCCCAGTCCGGCCTGGTATCCGTTATGTGAACGTGGGAGAAATTAAAAATGATAATGAAATTCGGAATATTCGTATGTACGAATTTGATGTGAACTATCATCTTTTATCGATTCGCAATGCCATCTCGGGGCGTTTTGACAGCACTGGTATTTGGGATTTAAATCAAGTCACAGAAACTCGCTTCAAAGAAGCCAAAAATAAAGATCCGCTTGATGCTGTTTATTCGGCCACAACTAAAACGTATCCAAACTTAAAGCTCATGTCAGAAGTCACTCCGCAGATATTAGAGGTGCTATTACTAAACCCAGAGAAAATGTCAATCCAAAGCTTGGGGCGCTTTATTACTCACCTTAATGAAAATCGACAAGATGCTCAACGCCACTCGATTGCGTTTTGGAAAAAATTAGTTTATCCCTTCATTATTTTTGTCATGCTTACTTTAGCGCTGCCCTTTGCTTATTTACGGGTGCGCTCGGGCAGCGTCGGTATTAAAGTATTTGGCGGCATCATGCTCGGCATGAGTTTTCAACTTTTTAATTCGCTGTTTTCTAATGTAGGTTTATTAGGCGCATGGCCAGCCATCCTAACGGCAGCTATCCCGCCACTACTCTACTTTGGCCTGGCTCTTTTTGCTCTGCAGCGGGTATCTCGTTCATAGCGTTCTTTTATTACCCCATTTCATTTAGAATGAATGTTTAAGACTATAAATTGTATATAGGCTAAGGGTTAGGCAGGACAGACGATGAACTTGCATCAATTTCGCTTTGTACGTGAGGCAGTTAGGCAAAACTTTAACTTAACTACTGCTGCCAAAGTACTCTTTACTTCCCAGCCAGGTGTATCCAAAGCGATCATTGAGCTCGAAGATGAGCTAGGGGTAGAAATTTTTCGTCGTCATGGTAAGCGGATACGCTCCTTAACCGAACCCGGTAAACGCATTCTTGCCTCAATCGAACATATTCTTGATGAAGTAGAAACACTTAAACGTGTTGGCCAAGATTTTGCTAGTCAAGACCAAGGTAATTTTGTCATTGCAACTACGCATACTCAAGCGCGCTATGCCTTACCCAAAGTATTAAGCGAATTTACGAAACGTTTTCCGAAGGTACGCGTCAGCTTACAGCAAGGGAATCCCAGTCAAATTGCTGAGATGCTGATCCACGATCGCGCCGACATTGCCATTGCGACCGAGGGCATTGCTAATACACCTGGCATCTTAGCGCTGCCAGGATTTCAATGGCAACATGTCTTAATCGTGCCGCTCAGCCATCCACTGTTAAATATAGCTGTAATTACGCTCGATGATTTATGCAAATACCCATTAATCACTTATGACAAAGCATTTTCTGGCCGCGCCAAAATTGATGCAGCTTTTGCCTCGCGGAATTTACAACCCGATATTATTTTAGAAGCCATTGATGCTGATGTTATTAAAACGTATGTAGAGACGGGTATGGGCATTGGCATTATGGCGGGCGTAGCCTATGACCCTGAGCGCGATCGCAATTTAAAAGCCCTTGCGGTTGGTCATCTCTTTGGTAATAACGTGACACATTTAGGCGTTAAGCAAGGCGCTTATTTACGCTCATTTATCTACACATTCATTGAGCTATTTTCGCCAACCCTCACGAAAAAGATTGTTGAGCAAGCCATGTCAAATAGCGCTGAAAATTATCAAATTTAAGTGGTGCCTCGGGTCGGACTCGAACCGACACGCCTTGCGGCACCGGATTTTGAGTCCGGCACGTCTACCAATTCCATCACCGAGGCTAGTGAAAACGCTTTAGAGGCTAGAGTTTAACAAACTAAGGAATCAAAATCGTCGATCCCGTCGTCTTACGCCCTTCTAGATCGGTATGGGCTTGAGCGACATCAGCCAAACGGTATTCTTGATGAATTTCAATTTTGACTTTGCCACTCTGTACCATATTAAATAGTTCAGCCGCCATCGGTTCAAGCAAACTCCGGTTCAAAACATAAGTGGATACTGTAGGACGAGTTACTTTTAACGAGCCTTTACCAGCCAAGATGCTTAAATCAAGTAAGGGGGGCGAGCCTGAAGCGCCGCCAAAAGAAACTGCCAAGCCCAATGGTGAAATACAGTCGAGTGTTTGCATAAACGTATCTTTACCAACTGAGTCGTACGCTACTGGCACACCTTTACCGCCAGTAATTTCTTGCACACGTTTAACGAAATTTTCTTCACGATACAAAATCGTATGATCACAACCATACGATTTGGCTAGCTCGGCTTTTTCTTTGCTACCAACCGTACCAATCACCGTGGCACCAATCGCCTTTAGCCACTGACAGGCAATTAAACCGACCCCACCAGCAATGGCGTGGAACAAAACAGTGTCGCCCTTTTGCACTTTATAAGTACTCGTTAATAAATAGGCTGCCGTTAAACCTTGCAACATCATCGCTGCGCCAGTTTCAAAGGAAATTGCATCAGGTAATTTAACTAAGATATCAGCGGGCATTACGCGGGCAGCAGCATAAGCGCCAGTAGGTCGACCAGCATAAGCCACTCGATCGCCGACTTTGACATGGGTTACACCGGCACCTACTTTTTCAATGACGCCAGCTCCTTCCATTCCTAAGCCAGCAGGTAAAGGTTGCGGGTAATAGCCCATGCGAAAATACACATCAATGTAATTCAAGCCGCAGGCATGCTGACGAATCAATACCTCTCCAGGTCCTGGCTCACCTAATTCAACATCAACATATTTCATTACCTCGGGACCACCGGCTTCATCTACACGAATTGCCTTTACCATTTCTTTTGCCATGCTATTGCCCACTTTTCTTAATTGATGTCACATTTAATTACCGAGGATTAAGGCCATAAGCCAAAAGCCTGTGTTTCTTGCTTTTATTCTATTCCAGCTGAAATATTGCTTAGGAACTGTAAAATACCCTAAAAAGGATACTACTGCATGGCAGGTCACTCAAAATGGGCCAATATTCAACACCGCAAGGGTCGTCAAGACGAAAAACGCGGCAAGATTTGGACCAAATTAATTCGCGAAATTACCGTTGCCGCCAAACTTGGCGGGGGCGATATCGGTACGAACCCACGGTTGCGGCTAGCTATTGATAAAGCCAAAGATTCAAATATGCCCAATGACAATGTTCAACGGGCAGTACAACGCGGCACTGGCTCGCTTGAGGGCGTGAACTATGAAGAAATACGCTATGAAGGTTACGGTATTAATGGTGCCGCTATTATTGTTGACTGCCTCACTGATAACCGCACTCGTACTGTAGCGGAAGTTCGCCATGCCTTTACTAAAAATGGCGGCAATATGGGGGCCGAAGGTTCAGTGGCCTTTTTATTTCGACATTGTGGTCAGCTTTTATTTGCCCCTGGTACCAATGAAGATCAATTAATGGAAGTTGCTTTAGAGGCTGGTGCCGATGACGTGATTAGTCATGAAGATGGTGCGCTTGAAGTAATCAGCTCAGTAGCGCTATTTTCCAAAGTGCAAGATGCCTTACAAACAGCCAATTTCAAGGCTGAATTAGCTACTGTCAGCATGCGACCCGAAACCGATATCAGCCTTACCAGTGAGCAACTTGAAGCGATGCAAAAATTACTCGATGCACTTGAAAATTTGGATGACGTCCAAGCCGTTTATACGAATACTGATTTATGAAATCCTGCGCATGAAATTATTACTCATTGGTTCGGGTGGTCGTGAACACGCTTTAGCCTGGAAAATGGCGCAATCGCCACTGGTGCAAAAAGTTTTTATTGCTCCTGGAAATGGCGGCACTGCTCTGGCCGCACAACAACAGGCTGGCATTGAAAATCTTGCCATTAGTGACTTTCAAGCGTTGGCTGATTTTGTCAAACATGAAAAGATTGCCTTTACGGTAGTGGGGCCAGAAGGCCCCCTAGCTGCAGGCATCGTCGATTTCTTTCGCCAACAGGGTTTGCGAATTTTTGGTCCTACCCAACTCGCCGCCCAACTCGAATCATCAAAAGATTTCTCAAAAGCCTTTATGAAGCGCCATGGTATTCCAACTGCGGACTACCAAACTTTTAGTGACCTCGCCGCTGCGCATGCTTATCTAGATGCTAAAGGCGCGCCCATTGTGATTAAAGCCGATGGACTAGCGGCTGGCAAAGGCGTGGTCGTGGCAATGACCCTTCCCGAAGCACATGCCGCAGTTGAAATGATGCTGGCTGATAATCAATTTGGCAATGCAGGTGCGCGCGTGATTATTGAAGAATTTATAAGCGGTGAAGAAGCAAGTTTTATTGTGCTGGTTGATGGTAAAAATATTCTTGCTCTAGCTACGAGTCAAGACCACAAAAGATTATTAGATGGTGATCAAGGCCCTAATACCGGCGGCATGGGAGCTTACTCTCCTGCGCCCGTAGTCACTCCAGAAATTCACGCGCGAATCATGCGTGAAGTGATTATGCCGACCGTTAAAGGCATGGCTGCTGATGGTATACCTTATACGGGTTTTTTATATGCAGGCCTGATGATTAATTCCAATGGGCAAATTAAAAATTTAGAATTTAACTGCCGCATGGGTGACCCAGAAACACAACCCATTATGGCGCGCTTACGGAGCGACTTAGTGACAGCATTAGATAAAGCCATCGATGGCAAATTAAACGAAGTGGAATTTGAGTGGGATCGGCGGACCGCCCTTGGGGTTGTTTTAGCTGCACATAACTATCCCAATACGCCGCGCAGCGGCGACACAATTACTGGCATTCCGGCTGATTCGGCAGAACATATTACCTTTCATGCAGGAACTAAACTTAGCGGCGACACCCTGCTTACTTCTGGCGGACGCGTATTGTGCGTAGTGGGGCTCGCCGATTCGGCCCGAGTAGCGCAGAGTAAAGCGTATGCAGTAATCGACAATATTCACTTTGATGGCATGCAATATCGCCATGACATTGGTAACCGCGCTATTAATCCGATATGACCAACAGCACAATCGATATCGCCGTTATTAAAGACTATTTTTTAGGTCTACAAAATCGCATCACTACAGCGATTAGCGCTTTAGACGGTAAAGCCTTTATGGTAGATGAGTGGCAAAAGCCTCCGGAAAGCAAGCTGAGGGGTTCGGGCCGTACTTGTATTTTAGAAAATGGCAATGTGCTTGAAAAAGGTGGGGTCGGCTTTTCTCATGTCCATGGCGATCAAATGCCAGGCGCTGCTAGCCAAAATCGTCCTGAGGTTGCAGGTCGCGGCTTTGAGGCAATGGGTGTCTCATTGGTATTTCATCCGCATAACCCCAAGGCACCCACCGTTCATATGAATGTGCGATGTTTTATTGCCCAAGCAGCGAACCAAGAGCCAGTTTGGTGGTTTGGCGGGGGGTTCGATTTAACACCCTACTACGGCTATGAAGAAGACTGTCGTCACTTTCACCAAACCGCCAAAGATGCCCTAGATCCTTTTGGCGCCGATTTACACCACCGCTTTAAGACATGGTGTGATGATTATTTTTACCTTAAGCACCGCGAAGAGCCGCGCGGCATTGGTGGCATATTTTTTGATGACTTTAATGAGTTGGGCTTTGAAAAGAGCTTTGCACTGATGCGCTCCGTCGGCGATTCTTTTATTAACGCTTATTTACCAATCCTTGAACGCCGCTATCAAGAGCCCTATACCCCCGAGGAAAAAGATTTTCAAGAATATCGCCGCGGTCGCTATGTTGAATACAATCTCATTTTTGATCGTGGCACTATTTTCGGCCTGCAATCCGGAGGGCGTTCAGAATCGATTTTAATGTCGCTACCGCCCATCGTCAAATGGCGCTATAACTGGCACCCTGAGCCAAACACGCCGGAAGCAAAGTTATACGACTATTATTTGCAACCCCGTAATTGGCTGGCTTAATTTATGTCAATAGAAAAAAATGGGCGTTTGCAACAGGTTATTGGTATTTTGGGCGGTACCTTTGATCCACCGCACTGGGGTCATCTCGAACTAGCTAAGTATTTTTGTACACAATTCAACCTCAATGAGTTAATTTTGGTACCCAGTGGTCAACCTTGGCAAAAAAGTGCGCAAATTACGCCGGCAGCCATCCGCCTGCAATTAGCTGAGGCCGCAGCGTTTACTTTAAGAGCAGAATTAGCGACCCAACACCTCCAGACTGTAATCACAGTCGACCCAATGGAAATCGAACGAGGTGGTCCTAGCTATACCATCGACACCGTCCAAGCCTTACGTCATGTGTTGGGAAGCGAGGTCAGTATTATTTGGTTAATGGGGGCTGATAGCCTGATGCAATTACCCACTTGGCATGATTGGCAAGGACTACTGCATTATGTTCATTTAGCGGTTGCCAGTCGGCCCGGCCATCCCTATGCCCTCGAACAAAACTCCGTATTGGCTGAGTTTCTCAAAGTGCATGAAGCGCATTCAGCGCTTGAATTAGAAAAACTCCCTAAAGGAAAAATTCTTCTCGACCATCAATTTGCAGTCGATTTATCCTCTTCTGCCTTGCGCCAGCAAAGTACTGAGCCTGATTTATCCTTTGGGCTGCCAAAAAATATCAGTGACTTAATCAGGCATTTAGGCCTGTATCAAAGTAACGAGCGATAAACACCGATAATGCAATGTTAACTATTTTTTTAATCACCTAAGAGCCCATGGAACTTCGCAAATTACAACGCGTCATTGTTGACGCCCTTGAGGATGTAAAAGCCCAAGATATTCGAGTCTTTGATACGAGCGGTCTTAGCGATCTTTTCGACCGTGTGGTTATAGCCACTGGCTCAAGCAATCGACAAACTCGCTCACTAGCGCTATCCGTGCAGGAGGATGTCGAAGCCAATGGCGGCGAAGTAATTTCTATTGAAGGATTAGAAACTGGCGAGTGGGTTTTAGTCGACTGTGGCGATGTCATCGTACATATTTTGCAGCCGATGTTACGGGCATACTATCAACTAGAGGGAATGTGGGGCGCCAAGCCAGTACGAGTAAAACTGGCTGCCACCAAAAAATTAGTTAAGGCTAGCGAGTAAGTCGAGTTACTGCGAACAGACTTCATTCAGATGCACTTCACCATTATTTCAGTTGGACATAAGATGCCCGCTTGGGTTACCACAGCAACCCACGATTACATCAAACGAATGCCTGCTGATTGCAGTATTGCTATTAAAGAACTGAAGCCAGCGCTAAATTCTGCTAAAGATGCAATCCACATTGAAGCAGCAATTCCTAAAGGCGCCCATGTGATTGCCTTAGATGAACGCGGCCAAGATATTAGTACCCAAGACCTTGCCAATCATTTAGCTAAATGGCGCCAAGCAGGAATTAATATCGCTTTTATCATTGGTGGCGCTGATGGTTTGGATCTAAAATTAAAATCGCAGGCGAATGCGCTCTGGAAGTTATCTAGTCTTACTTTGCCACACGCCTTCGTACGCGTTTTACTCAGTGAACAACTGTACCGGGCTTGGACTATTCTGCAAGGTCATCCCTACCACCGCGAATAATGATGTTTGCTTATATTTATCTTGCTTCGCAAAGTCCTCGTCGTCAAGAACTACTCACTCAATTGGGGGTGCGTTTTATTCCGCTATTAGCATCAAGCGATGAAAATGCTGAGGCTTTAGAAGTTCCCTTGCCAAATGAAACTGCAGATAAGTATGTCGAACGCGTTACCCAAGCCAAAATCGGGGCCGCCCAATTACGCTGGCAAAACCGTGTTAACCAAGGCGAAAATTTACCTTGGGCGCCCATTCTTTGCGCTGATACTACGGTAAGTCTTGGCACTAGTGAGACGGATAAATCACCGCAAACTAGTTCACTTACTACGGGAGAAATTATTGGCAAGCCCCAAGATGCGCATGACGCTCAACGCATATTGGCAATGCTTAGCGGCAAAGAGCATCGGGTACTCACTGCAGTTTGCATCTTAGCCGCTCCAGATCAAGCCGCCAGCTGTCTCATACAAACTTCGTGGGTACGTTTTGCCAAGCTCGATAAAGCCACCATTCAAGCTTATATTGCCAGTGGCGAACCCCTAGGAAAAGCCGGTGCCTATGGTATTCAGGGACTTGGGGGCGCCTTGATTGAATCAATCACTGGCAGTTATAGCGGTATCATGGGTCTACCCCTTTATGAAACTGCTCAGCTATTAACTCAAGCTAAAGTCAGTTTTGCCCTTAATCACACCAACACTAATTAGCATGAATGAAGAAATCCTCATTAATATCACTCCCCAAGAGACGCGGGTAGCGATTATTCAAAATGCCGCCGTACAAGAGCTACGCATTGAGCGTACTCGTCAACGCGGCATAGTCGGCAACATTTATCTCGCTAAAGTAGCCCGTGTCTTACCTGGCATGCAATCGGCTTTTATCGACATTGGTCTAGAACGTACCGGTTTTATGCATGTAGCTGATATTAATCAAAGTAATAATCAAACCCAAATTGAAAAGCTGTTATTTGAAGGACAAACTTTATTAGTGCAAGTCTTAAAAGATCCACTTGGCACTAAAGGTGCGCGGCTCACCACGCAACTGAGTATCGCTGGTCGTAATTTGGTCTATTTACCAGATCTGGGGCGTACTAATGAAATTGACCCGCATATTGGTATTTCACAAAAAATAGACCAACCCGAACAACGCGAAGCCATTAAGGCGCGCATTAGCGCTCTCATGCCAGCGGATGAAAAAGGCAGCATTATTGTGCGTACCAGCGCTTTAGATGCGAGT
>JBAXGQ010000027.1:0-18239 GCA_037139315.1 Burkholderiaceae bacterium | reverse complement strand
CCGAATTGAATCCGCAGCAGTTAACTGCCTTAGCTTTACAACCGCTGAATGAAATATGGCTCGCTTTACCGATGGGCGATGGTAGTCAAATGCGCATGGTCATGGAGCATCTCAAATTAAGTACCGCAACCATTCGCTTTGTGCCCGATTGGTTTTCATTTCGCTTAATTAATCATGGCGTTAGTGAAGTGTTGGGGATGCAGATGATTGATTTATATGGCACGCCGATGGCTGGAGTGAATTTGTTTATCAAGACAGTAGAAGATTACGTCTTGGCAACCCTGATTTTGATATTGATCAGCCCCCTCATTTTAATTTTGGCTATCTGTGTCAAGGTCAGCTCACCAGGCCCGATTTTTTATCGCCAAGAACGCATTGGCTGGAATGGCGAAGTTTTTGAGATTCTGAAGTTTCGCAGCATGCCTACAAATCTGGAAGAAGAGCAAGTACAGTGGGGTGGATCAGCCAATAAATCGGTTACGGGATTTTCAAAATGGATGCGCGCTACTAGCTTGGATGAACTACCACAGTTTTTTAATGTCTTACAAGGGCAAATGTCAATTGTGGGACCACGCCCTGAACGCCCCATTTTTGTTGAGCAATTTAAACAAGAAATTCCAGACTACATGAAGAAGCATTTGGTGAAAGCGGGCATCACGGGCTGGGCCCAAATTCATGGCTGGCGAGGAGATACGGATTTACATGCCCGCATAGAACACGATTTATATTACATTGAAAATTGGTCGCTCTGGCTCGACTTCAAGATTATTTTCTTAACAATCTTTCGCGGCTTTGTAAATAAGAACGCATATTAAAGTTAAGGCGCCAATGAATTCGACCATGAGCTCCACCATGGACGTCACGGAACTAGAGCACTTACCCAAACGTTGGTTAATTTTGGCGCATGGTTTTAATATGGACGGTCGTGCCGCCAGCCAAACAATTACCGATAAGGTACCTTATTTATTGGCTGCTGGTCTAGATCTAACAGTCTTTAGTGCGGTTACCGGTTCAGCTGATCAACGCTTCACCCATCGGCAATTTTTCCCTTGGGGGCCTGCAGGTTTGCGCTTTGATTTTCGTCATTGGCTTGCTATGCGGTGTGGCCGAGGCTTTATTTATAAAGTCTTGACGGTTTCATTATCGGTATTGCTGGCGCCTTTTATTGTTATCGAGCGCCTCATTGCTGGCTATTCAAGCCAATGGTCATGGGCATTACCGGCAGCCTGGCATGGCATTCGCTTAGCGCGTGCCGGTAAAATTGATGTAGTGTATTCCACTGGGGGAGCTTGGTCAGCCCATTTAGCAGCAATGTGGATTAAGCGCTATGCAGGCAAAAACACGCAGCTCAAGTGGCTGGCAGAAATTCATGACCCATTAGTCATGCGCAGTAATGAGCACGATGATGGACTCAATGCTCCAAGTGAGCGTGAAGCCCATTTTCGCTTTCAGCTTGAAAAGCAAATTTGTTTACATGCAGATCGGGTTTGGTGGTTTACACCAGGCGCTTTAAGTTATGCGCAAAAACGTAACCCCAACTTATTAGTTCCCGATTTGCGCGGGAAGTTAAAAGGCTTAGTTGTCTTGCCAGGTGCAAATCCACCACGGGCTGAGACTACGCCACTAACTTGGAGGGCCAGCAACAATTTACATTTGGCTCATTTTGGTTCTTTATCGCATACACGCTCATTGCAGGGGCTACTCAATGTCTTGCCAGCGTTTTTTTCTCAGCATCCAGAAGCAAGGAAGCATTTACGTATCGATATTTATGGCTCAGACTTAGATGCGCTGTCAGCGCGCGCCATCCAAGAGCATCAGTTGAGTGATGTTGTGATCACACATGGGCGCTTAGAGTTTAATTCCGCTAATCAACAATCGGGTCGCGAACAGGTCAATAAACTAATGCGAGAAGCGGATATATTACTTTTGCTCCATGGTAATAGCGAGTGGTGTGCTGAATATATTCCTTCGAAAGCCTATGAATATTTTTGGGCGCAACGACCGATTTTGGCTTTAACCCACCGCAACCCAGCCTTTGATCAGCTCTTAGGTGAATATCATGCTTATATTGCTGAGCAAAGTAATCCAAGGGCGATTATTGCTGCGCTTGAGCAAATTTACGCCGCTTGGCAGCAACAGCAAATGCCCGTTATTAGCGCAAAGCCGCTCGGTGTTGACCAAGCTGTACAAACGATATTACATGCCGTGAGCGAGCTCAACTAAGCTGAATCGGTTGCTGGCAAAATCATTGCACTTAAGAGTGCTATACAAAAAAATAATATTTCAATTGAATGTTTACTACTAACCTCAGCAACGGTAAAGGTAAGCAATAAACCAGATGCAACCCAAATAGTAATTAGAGGGGCAGGTGAAGTAGATGTACGTGTTTGCCTTAAGGCGATGCCGATGATGCTCAGTAAAGCGCCCAGCGTCAAGATCAAACCAGGAACACCAAAAGCAAGCCCATAATCAATCCATGCGCTGTGGGCCGATTTAATCGTCGCATGCGGATAAGCTTGTTTAATGACTCGTTCTAATGAGTGCTCAAGTAAGCCAAAACCTAAGGGGTTACGGGTAATCGAATCAATGCCCGCCGTTGCCCAGGCGGCGCGTTCGTAATTATTGGGATAGACCATTTCGCCGCTAGCCGTTTTAGGGTAGCCAAGTTGTGGTGTATTTTGCCATTGGGGGTAACGATCAATTTGTGTAGCAATGTGTAAATCTTCAAAAAAATGATTCCAACCCCGATTAATTTGTAAGTGACCTTGAATAAAATAGAGTAAAACCAATAATGGCACGACTAACACCATTAATGATTTCCAATAACTTGTATTTAAATTTTTACCTAATCTATTTTTTATACCACGCAATTTAGCGAGCAAAATAATCAAAATCCAGGCAGTCAAAAGAATAGTAGCGATGCCGATACCGTTACGCGTGTCAATAATCGTGGTGTAAGAAAATAAAATAAGCAGTACACCAGAAAGCCAAAATGCAGATAAGCCCCAGTTGATTTTCATTTTGCTTAAACTTATTTGTTGGTACTGAAAAGCTGCCGCGCCGCATACTCCACTAATAAATAGGATGCCCATGATCACGGTATTAATCTTGTTACCAAAGGGGCTGACAAAATAATAGCGGGGCATAAACATTTGCCCCGATTGCGTAAAAGCAATTAAATAGTCCACTAGTAAGAATAAGAAACTGGCATAAATGCCAAGCCATAAAAAGTTCGTTTGCTGCGGGCGCTGGCGTAAAACTAAGCCAGTAGCTCCACCGATAAGAAAAGCCAAAAAGCTACGCTTCCATGTGCTGCCGAGCTCATGCAGTTGCAAAATAGGATCTTGACTGAACAGCAGGAAATGCAATAAAACCCACATGAACATACCAATACCAAGACTGATGGGTAAAAAACGGATTAGTTTTTTAGTACCAGAAAAACGCTTAAAGACGATTAGTGCCAATATAGTGCCTGCAATGAGCAATCCATTGCGGAGGGCAATCGTATTACTGATGGGCCAAATCAACAATAAAATACTGCTTAGGGCGATCAGGGTAAAGTCCAAAATAGGGCTTGAGCTGTTGGCAGTGGACGACCTCATAAAAACAAATGATAAAGGGTAATCGGGGATAATAAGCAAATTACTGAATTGCTTAATAAAGGTATTGGTAAGACATGATTCTTTTAACAGGCGCAACGGGTTATATCGGCTCGCATACGTGGCTTGAACTGCTGCAAGCAGGGCACCAGGTAATCGGCATCGATAATTTTGTAAATTCGAGTCCTCAAGTACTGCAGCGGCTTGAAGGTCTCGCTAAACAAGTTCCCAATTTTGTGGAAGGGGATGTTTGTGACCCCATTTTTATGGCAGCGTTGTTTAATCAATATCCTATTAAAGGGGTCATTCATTTTGCAGCGCTAAAAGCGGTCGGCGAATCAGTCGCTAAACCCTTGGCTTATTACCAAAATAATTTGCTGGGCTTACTAACAGTTTTACAGGTAATGCAAGAGCACCAATGTAAGCGTTTTGTATTTAGTTCTTCAGCAACAGTCTATGGCGATCCCGATATCGTCCCCATTGATGAAGCGGCAGAATTACGACCCACAAATCCCTATGGTCAAACCAAGCTCATGAGTGAGCAAATTCTGCGTGATTTAGAAATTGCTGACCCAAGCTGGCATATTGCTTACTTGCGTTATTTCAACCCCATTGGGGCGCATGAGTCCGGTTTAATCGGTGAAGATCCGCTGGGTATACCAAATAATTTATCCCCCATCGTAGCGCAAGTCGCCATTGGTAAATTACCTGTACTCAATGTGTATGGCAACGATTGGCCCACGCCTGATGGAACTGGTGTACGCGATTACATCCATGTAGTTGATTTAGCTCAAGGTCATGTGCGGGCAATTGATTATTTATTATCTGACAAGCCTTCCCTTACCGTCAATTTAGGCACTGGCTTGGGTTACAGCGTGATGGATGTATTGCGCGCATACGAGCAAGCAGTAGGGCGCTCTATTCCTTATCAAGTAGTAGCTAGACGTGCTGGCGATATTGCAAGTTGCTATGCGGACCCCCATTTAGCCGCACAACACCTTGGCTGGAAAGCCTCTCGTGGTATTGAGCAAATGTGCATTGATAGCTGGCGCTGGCAATCGCAAAATCCTCAGGGCTATAAAAATGAATAAGGTCTAGGCAGAATGACCCAAAGCATAGTGCTTTACTGTAAATCATACCGACGCGATTTTCTGCGCGTCAAGCGCTTATTAATCTCCTTACAAAAACACAATCGCGATAAGTTACCGTTTTATATATCTACTCCTACGGCCGATCGTGAGTTACTTTTGGAAGTGCTTGGCAAAGACGGCCAAAACTTCAGTTATATCTGGATTGCCGATGAAGCAATTATTGCGGCAAATCCGCGTGCCCCTAAAGATGTGCAGCTAGGCATGCCCGGAGGCTTAAGCCAAGCAATCATTAAAGCCGAGTTCTGGCGTTTAGGTTTAGCCGACAACTATCTTTGTATTGATTCGGATAGTATTTTTATTCGTGACTTTGGCAAGACCGATTTTTTAGCTAGCGATGGCTATCCCTATACGGTTTTGCATCAAAATAAAGAATTATTTCAATTGGCTACTAACCGTGGCTATGCCAAAGTAGAACAGGATTTACGCGAAGAGGCGATCCGAGTGCAACAATTATTTGGCCGGCAAGGCCCCCAATATTATTGTGCGCCTGCGCCATTCATCTGGTCGGCCAAAGTATGGCAGTCCCTCGATGAACATTATTTGACGCCTAAAGGTATTACGTTATGGGATGCTGTTACTCCCCGCCATCCTGAAACGCTGCTCTATGGTGAGGCTTTGCTGAATTTTCAGGCGATTCCCATACGCATGATTGAACCTTTATTTCGCATTTACCACTACGACTGGCAATACTATACGGCGCAACGTTTGGGCGAAACAGAGGCAAAATTAAAGCAAAATTTTTTAGGGGTAATTTATCAATCTAACTGGGAATCTGAGCTTGATTATGGGCTTAGTAATAAATCATTCGCCTCAAGAACGCTGAAATCGATGAAGCGATTTATGCGCTACATTAAAAGCTATTTTTAAGATCAATTTGTATGGATGCAATTGAGCTAAACAATTCATTTCTTCTGGCTGCAGAGGATAAGCCAAGGGTTCTAGGCCCACTGGTAAGCGTTTCAATGCCAGCGTTTAATGCAGAGCGCTATATTGGCGAAGCAATTGAAAGTATTCTTTCGCAAACGTACACCAATTTTGAGCTGATTATTATTGATGATGGCTCTACTGATCAAACTCGAGAAATTATTAATCGGTATCACGATACGCGAATCGTCAAAATTTTTTCTGATCAAAATCGCGGATTAATTGCCACCCGTAATCAGATTGCTCAATTAGCACGGGGGAAGTACTTGGCTTTATTGGATGCCGACGACCGCGCTTTTCCGAATCGCCTTGAGCTACAAGTCAATTTTTTAGAACAAGGTATTGCTGATTTATGTGGCGCCGATCATTGGACGCTTAATCAAGGTAATGGCGCCATTAAGCCATCTAAACAGCGGCATAGTAATGCCGATATTCAAGCGCTATTAACCGTTTGCAGCCCTATTTGTAATCCAGCAGTCATGGGGAAGCTCGAGATCTTTCAGCGTTTACCGTATAAAAAAACTGCATTACATGCAGAAGACTATTCTTTATGGACAGAAATTGCGTTAGCAGGATATCGTTTTGCAAACTTAAATAAAAAACTCATTATTTACCGCTTACATCCAACGCAAACTAGCATTAATCACATGGATGCGGCAAAAAATGTGTTTAAGCAGTCGCAATCACATTATCTTGAGTCACTCGGTATACCGATTACTTTTTTACCACGGGCTTTGCCCGTTAAAGAGCGCTTGGTTTTTGGTATTCGCTTTATGCGCCTCTTAAATCAACGTATCCGCAATATATCGATTGGGGCTAACTATGAACTTTATGCCCGCTTCCAATTTCGTCAAAATGGCTTGCTCACGCCGTTAACACGCTTAGAGCGTTTACTAGTGGCAATTTCAGCTAGTTGGATTGGCCGGCAAGAAATATAAACCAACTGCCTTCAGTTAGCTGCATATAATTTATGCAGGCAGTCTTTTCCAATTGGTGGGTAATAAATCACTGAGGTCTAGCGTTGTGTCTGAAATCCAGCGATTGGGTGCGATCACCAAGCCATCGATATTTTTCCTTAGCCATGCGCCCCACCAGCTAAAAGAACTATTCGCAATAATAAAGTGCTGACAATAAGTCATTAAATCTATTTCTTGCACATCTGAATCCGCTGCCTCACTACGCTCGATAAAGGTAATTTTATAATCGCGAGGAAAATGTTCTTTACACCAGGCTAGATCATCAGAAAATAGGAAGAACTGCGTATTTGGTTCGCGCTCAAGAATTAAGCGCATGCCTGCTAGGTAGTAATTTAAAGACAAGGCGCCATGAAATTGTGCTGCGGCGGGTAAATGGACGTAATCGCCACGCCGAACATGGACCATGGCCGCGGGGCTAGATTGCATTAATGAACGATAGTATTGATAGTGTTGATTAAGATCAGCGCGAGGCTGAAATTCAGACTGTAGTTGGCTGCGAATAGCAGCAATGTAGTTAAAGGCTTGCCAATAACCCATAAAAAAGTGATTTTTAGTGTTAACAGAGTTCAGCGTAAAAACGTTAGGATCGAAAACAAACCCTTTTTTTTCACGGTGAATAATTGGACCACTGGGTAAAAAGGATTGTAATAACTTTTTAAGTCGGGTTGATTTTATGAAACTAAAAGCTTCCTTTTGTGGGGGAATGAATTGCGTATTACGAATTTTCAAGCACATTAAATCCATCTGCCTGGAAGTATCGCCAGCGGGCAGGCGCGCATACCAAGAATCGTCAAGTAGTAAATTGGTTTGATAATGTTGGGCTAGCGCTGCACCAAAGGCATATTGAAACATTTGGTTGCCAAGGCCGCCAACAAGATGGATAGTTATGGTCATATCTCTATAATTAAAGCACTAAGTAAGGTACTACCGCGGTTTTATGCTTTATTAGCAATGTAATTTTAGATTAATTTAAATAGAGCGACTCTTCATGCTAATTGGAAGTATTGTCGGGTGGGAGCTAGGTCAGGACGATCTATTTAACCCACAAAGCCCGCGCAATCGAGACGATTGCCTTGAGCCTTTCCGCGCATTAAAGGCGCAAGCATTAGCCTGTGGTATTGAATTGCATACTCTAGATATAAATCAAAGCGAGGGAAAAGAGTCAGACTTCAACCTCTATATTGAGTCCGTGCCTCTAATTACGCAGGGGCAAGGTAAAAATTATTTAATCCGTTTTGAGACTGATTTAACTGTAGCAGCCAATGCAGACACCGCCTACTTACAGCGGTTTGACGGCATTTTTACGTGGGATAAAAGTTTGCTCGAAGCTAACTCACAGTCGACAATGGCCTTAGGGCTTGCTCAAGAAAAATTACATCCAATTACGATACCAAATCCACTGCCTGCTGAATTTAGTCAAGATCGCGTGGTTAATTTAGGCTTTAGCGCACGTCCTCAGTTTTGTATTTTAATTGCCAGTAATCGGCATGCTAATTGCCTAGATGAACGTGCTTTGTATGCAGAGCGGGTAAAAGCTATTCGCTGGTTTGAGGCTAATGCGCCAAGCGATTTTATTTTATATGGTCACGGGTGGAAGGTACCCCAAAAGCGTTTAGGTATGCTGGGGAAGTTGCGCTATCGATTAGCTAAGGTACCCCCCTTTCTAATGGGTAAACCTGTTTTTCCAAGTTATGAGGGTCCAGTAAAAAGTAAATTTACCGCCTTAAGTCAAGCGCGCTTTAGCATTTGTTTTGAAAATGCGCGTGATATCCGTGGATACCTTACCGAAAAAATCTTCGACTGCCTATTTGCTGGATGCGTACCTATTTATTGGGGCGATCCTGACGTAGAGAAAGCCATTCCCAAAAATTGCTTTATTGATTTTCGTCAATTTCAGTCGTATCAGGCCCTTTATGGTTTTCTGAAAAATTTATCTGCAGCAGATTATCAGGCTTACCAATTAGCAGCACAACAATTTTTAGCATCACCCCAGTTTCAAGTTTTTAGCTCAGCTGCATTTGCTAAACAGATTATTGATTCCATTCAGCATGATTTTGCATTAACTTAATTATTACGATGGCAAATCGAAAGCCAATAGATCAGTCAGAAATATTAATAGCTGGACCAGCACGTAATATTGCTGCCCATATTAATCAAGAGCTCGATGGCCTTTATCAGGCAATGCGCGACTTTAAGTGTATTCATGGCTTAGTAGTTGAAAGTGATTCTGATGACGGTACTACCCAACAATTAGCGGCATTAAAATTACGCTTGCCGAATTTTAATTACATTAGCTTTGGTAGATTAATCAAGCAGATACCTATGCGTACAGCCCGTTTGGCATATGCGCGTAATCGCATCGTGACAGAGGTGCAAAATAATCCCCGCTATGCCAGGGTAGATTTTATTGCGATGGCTGATTTAGATGGCATTAACCGGCATATTTCTGCGCAATCGATTACACAATGCTGGGAAGTAGCCGAAGACTGGGATGTGATTACGGCTAATCAGGCGAATACTTATTATGATATTTGGACCTTGCGCCACGCTGATTGGAGTCCAGTCGATTGTATGGTGCAGATGCATAAACTAGAGCCTATCCTAGGCGAGTCAGCAGCCCAAAATTTAGCAGTCCAGGCAAAGCAGGTTCACTTAAACGCCAATCAAGGCATGATCGAGGTTGACTCTGCATTTGGTGGTCTGGGTATTTATCGCCGCGCGGCCTTTTTGGCAGGTCGTTATAGTGGCGTTAATGCGGCAGAACAAGAAGAGTCTGATCATATTGCCTTTCATGCTGATTTACGCAAACAAGGCTATCGAATTTATATTAATAGCGCCTTGATTAATAGCGCTAGTCACCTTGATCCGCCACCGCCTCCCATTGCTAAAAAACACACTTTTTGGACAATTGCCGTCATACGATGGCTGGGCGGGTTACTATTTGGAAGTAAACGGTTTAATAAGTATCTTGATCTTCTCAAAATAAACTGAAACAAGAAGTAGGGCGCGTAATTATGATTGTAGTCACTGGCGGAGCAGGTTTTATTGGTAGTAATTTTGTCTTGGATTGGCTTGCCAACCCAAAGGCTGAAGGCATTATTAATTTAGATAAACTCACTTATGCAGGTAATTTAAGTACCTTAGCCCCGCTCGAAAAAGACCCGCGACATATTTTTATTAAAGGCGATATTGGCGATAGTACTCTAGTGGCCAATCTTCTCCAAGAGCATCGCCCTCGTGCCATTATTAATTTTGCTGCCGAGAGCCATGTCGATCGGTCAATTCATGGGCCGGCTGATTTTATCCAAACGAATATTTTGGGTAGTTTTAATTTACTAGAATGTACCCGTACGTATTGGAATTCATTACCTCCTGAAGAGCAGCAGCAATTTCGTTTTTTACATGTGTCTACTGATGAGGTATATGGCTCATTAGGAGCAAGCGATGCTGCGTTTAAAGAAACTACGGCCTATGAACCCAATAGCCCCTACTCAGCCTCAAAGGCTGCCTCTGATCATTTAGTGCGCGCCTGGTTTCATACTTATGGCTTACCTGTGCTCACCACGAATTGTTCAAATAATTATGGGCCTTATCATTTTCCCGAGAAACTGATTCCGCTAGTAATTTTGAACGCCTTAAATGGTCAGCCCTTACCAATTTATGGAGACGGTATGCAAGTGCGCGATTGGCTTTATGTAGGCGATCATTGTGCAGCTATTCGACGTGTACTTGAAAAAGGCGCTTTGGGGGAAACCTATAACGTCGGTGGCTGGAATGAAAAAGCCAATTTAGAAGTCGTCAAAACCATTTGTGCGATTTTAGATGAGCTTAGACCTCGACCAAACGGTGGATCCTATGCCGAGCAAATTCGTTTTGTTACCGATCGTCCTGGGCATGATCGGCGCTATGCAATCGATGCGAGCAAGCTAGAGCGAGAACTAGGCTGGAAACCTGCCGAAACATTTGCTACGGGAATTCGTAAAACCGTTGAGTGGTATCTAGCTAATCCGGAATGGGTTGCCGGAGTGCAAAGCGGCTCTTACCGCGACTGGATTAATCAGCATTATGTCGCTTAGTAATTCATTTGCTAATTCAGCTAGTCAGATACTGATTTTTGGAAAAAATGGTCAGCTAGGGCGAGCGTTTCAAAATGCCCTTCGCAATCATGCACATCAACATATTCAGTTTATTGGTCGTGGCGTTGACAGCAATGGGGAACCTAATACTTGTGATTTAGAAAACCCCTTAGCACTTGAGCAACTATTAAAAAAACAGCAACCCAATCTCATTATTAACGCAGCAGCCTATACCGCAGTCGATCAGGCTGAAACCGACAAAGAACGCGCTTTTGCGATTAATGCAACTGCAGTGGAAACGATGGCAGAGTATGCCGCTAAAACGAAGGCAACTTTATTGCATTACTCAACTGATTATGTTTTTGATGGTAAAAAAGAAGCCGCTTATTTAGAGACTGATCTGCCAGCACCACTCGGGATTTATGGGGCAAGCAAAGCTGCTGGAGAAGCTGCAATCATTGCATTAGCGCCCCACTATGCAATTTTTAGAACCAGTTGGGTCTATGGCGATGGCGCCAATTTTATTCGGACGATTTTACGTTTGGCTAAAGAACGTGAGGAACTGGCGATTGTGAGCGATCAATTTGGGGCGCCTACTAGCGCGGCATGGTTAGCACAAATAAGCTTAGACTTGATCGCTCAGCCATTTGCATCAGGTATTTATCACGCTGTACCTGATGGTGACACCACCTGGTATGAATTAGCTTGTTTGGTGGTGCAAACCGCGCTTGACGCTGGCGCTAGCTTAAAATTGCCGGTAGCGAATATCCGACCTATTCCCAGTAAAGACTACCCAACTCCAGCCCCGCGACCAAACAACTCTAAAATGGCTAATACGAAGCTAAAAGGGGTCTTTGCCGATCGATTAGCCGCGAGCGCTAAAGATAGTGTTCCAGACTTTCCTCATTGGCAAGTAGCCGTGATTGATTATGTTCAGCAGTTAGTAAAGCAGGTTAAATAAGAGATGATTAAGTCAAATGAATAAGCGCAAGGGAATTATTTTAGCGGGGGGCTCGGGTACACGTTTATACCCTGTGACGCAGGCGGTATCCAAACAGTTGATGCCCATTTATGACAAGCCGATGGTCTATTACCCTTTAAGTACCTTGATGTTAGCGGGTATTCGGGAGATTTTATTAATTTCTACACCGCACGATACACCCCGTTTTCAAGAATTATTAGGCGATGGTTCGCAATGGGGATTACAAATTCAGTATGTCGTACAACCGTCGCCCGACGGCTTAGCACAAGCATTTATTTTAGGTAAATCATTTATTGGCCAAGACCCTAGCGCATTGGTTTTGGGCGACAATATTTTTTATGGCCATGAATTGGTCAATCAATTACAACGTGCCGATAGTCAAACCACTGGGGCTACAGTCTTTGCCTATCATGTGCAAGATCCAGAACGGTATGGGGTAGTTGAATTTGATGCGCAGTTAAAGGCCATTTCAATTGCGGAAAAACCGCTCAAGCCACGTAGTAATTATGCGGTCACAGGCCTGTATTTTTATGACTCGCAAGTCTGTGAGATTGCGGCAGGAATTAAACCCAGTGCACGCGGTGAATTAGAAATTACCGATGTGAATCGACATTATTTACAGGCGGGTCAACTCAGTGTTGAAATCATGGGTCGCGGTTTTGCCTGGTTAGATACGGGAACCCACGATTCCTTATTAGATGCCGCCGGGTTTATTGCCACCTTACAAAAACGCCAAGGGTTAATGGTGGCCTGTCCCGAAGAGATTGCTTATCGGCAGGGTTGGATTACAGCGGCAGGGTTTGAAAAAATCGCCAATCAAATGATGAAAAGTGGCTACGGTCAGTATCTGCAACGTATCTTGCAAGAAAAGATTTAGGATGAGTAGCGCATGAGTAATTTATTGGTAACTCCAAGTCGCATTCCTGAGGTGTTGATTTTAGAACCTAAAGTTTTTGGTGATGAGCGTGGGTGGTTTTATGAATCGTTCAATGCAGCCCAGTTTCTTGCGGCAACGGGCATTCAGGCCGAGTTTGTCCAAGACAATCAATCCTTTTCCAAAAAAGGCACTTTGCGCGGCTTGCATTATCAAATAGAAAAACCCCAAGGTAAATTAGTACGCGTGACTGCGGGGGCGGTATTTGATGTGGCAGTCGATCTGCGTCAATCTTCTAAATATTATGGCCAATGGGTTGGGGCAGAGTTAAGCGCACAGAATCATCGCCAAATGTGGATACCAGCGGGATTTGCCCATGGGTTTTTTGTGCTCTCGGATTCTGCTGAATTTCTGTATAAGACGACTGATTACTATTACCCTCAAGGCGAGCGTTGTTTAGTGTGGAATGATCCAACCGTAGGCGTTGTTTGGCCTATTCCAGAGGGATTGGAGCCCACTATGAATGCTAAAGATCTAAGCGGCTTAGCCTGGAATCAAGCACCAAAATTCTAGTCTTTTAAAAAAGCAAGATAATTAGCGGTATGAGTTCAGCACACATCCGCATTTTGATTGTGAAGTTATCTTCTTTAGGGGATGTCTTACATAACCTACCCCTTGTTTGGGATTTACGTGAACACCTTCCTGAGGCACAAATTGATTGGGTAGTGGAAGAGGCCTATCTTGATTTACTAGAGCCCTTACGCTCGCGGAATGGCTTGCGGGGTATAGATCGGATTATTCCTATTGCTTTGCGGCGCTGGCGTAAAAATCTCTTGAGCTTAAAAACCTGGCAAGAATTTTTTACTTTTCGCCACAGCTTGCAAGCGCAAACCTATGATGTCGTGCTTGAAACCCAAGGACTTTTAAAGTCGGCTTTAGTTTGCGCCTTAACTAAAAAAACCCCGCATACGGTAATAGCAGGCTTAGCAAACGCTACTGAATACTCAGGCTATGAGCCGATTGCACGGCGTTTTTATAATCAAGCCGTGCAAGTACCCCGCCAATGTCATGCGGTGGATCGCTCCCGTTGGGTTATGAGCGCTGCTTTCGATTGGCCTTTATTACAGCGACAGCAACAACCCCCTTATTTTTATCCCCAAGCATGGGTCGAAGGCTTAATCGCTGCCACGCAAAATAGTATTAGCCAAAATTACGTGGTCTTTTTTCATGCTACCGCACGTGAGGCGAAACGCTGGTCAAATAAAAACTGGATTACCTTAGGCCAAGCACTTGCTAAACACGGTTTGCAGATCATCCTGCCGTGGGGCAATGCCGCAGAAAAAGTCAGCAGTGAACTGATTGCCAAGGAAATAGATGGTGCTGTAGTGCCAACTGCGTTCTCTATCAAAGAAGCTTTTGCCGTCGTTGCGGGAGCCCAATTAACGATTGGGGTAGATACCGGCTTAACCCATTTGGCGGCGGTTTTAGGCAGACCTACGATTGAAATATATTGTGATTCACCAAAATGGAAAACGGAGGGTTACTGGTCAGAAGCGATTTGTAATCTGGGAGACCTGAAAAACCCACCAGCCGTGAAAACAGTACTTGCTGTTGCTGAACGACTATTGAAAGCAAGTCAAAGTGCTCTATCGGAGCAGCCCATTGATGCTCGTTAAGTCAGAATCCGTTAAGGTGCCCGCATACGATTTTAATTTCAGCGCATTCATGATGGTGTTGTAGCGCGCCTGATTTAAAGAAAGTCGTGCGTTAATCAGTGCGTCGAAGGCCAAGAGCACATCAATACTAATCAAGGTGCCAACTTCAAAGCCAAGCTGACTTGATTCAGCCGCAGAAGTAGTAGAGCGTTCAGCCGCTTCATAGGCCTTGACACTCGCTAGGCCACCATAAAATCCAGTGAATGCTTGACGGGTATTTTGTGCTGCTGTGCGCCGTAAATTATCGTAGTCGGATTTCGCCTTATCGACGAGTGCAGCATTTTGACGAATTAACGAAGAGTTATAGCCACCTGAGAAAATTGGAATATTGAAATTCAGCGCGACAGTGTTGTTATAGATATTTTGTGATGCGGCAATATTACTAAAGGTCACGCCATTATTGCTATTGTAAGCAGCTGAGCCAACGAAATTGACGGTGGGATAATTAGTAGCTAAAGCAGCACGATAATTGCTTGAAGCAATATCCACATTAAGCAAGGCGCCCAAGACACCAAAATTAGCCGTCTCAGCCTGATGAATCCAATCGTTTAAGGTTTGCCCAGGCGGCAATTGCGGGTTAATATTTTCCGATGGCGCGGGTAATGCCTCTTTCACTTTAGCGCGTGGGTCTCTGACGACGCCATCAATTTTGGCCTCTTTGGCGAGTGGCTTTAGTGCTGGCACAGGGCGGCCAACCAACTGTTCTAAGATACCGCGCTTCACCACTAAATCGGCTTGCGCAGCAATTTCTTGTGCGATTGCTAAGTCATAACCTGCTTGTGCAATATTGACATCCACAATCGTTGCCAGCCCAGCCTCAAAGCGCGCATTGGCAGCATTGAGTTGTTGCTTAATCAAACCAATTTTCGATTTATATAACTCCACATTATCTTGGCTATAGAGCACATCAAAATAGGCCTGTGACACGCGTAACACCAAATCTTGTTGCGCTTGGTAAAAGCCCATATCGGCAACTTTGGTATTTAAATCACCCTGCCTAAATACTTCAAAGGCGCTAGCATTAAATAAAGGCTGGGTCAAAGTGACAGCATAATTTCGCTGTCCATAAACCCGACTATTGCCAGCAAAGGTCTGCAAGGCTGAATTATTGGCAGCATGTTGGTAGTAGCGTGTTAGCCCTGGCGAAGCAACAATTTGCGGCATTAATACAGACAGGCCTTGCCAAAATAATTCTTGTTTAGAAACATATAAAAACCGGGCACTATTTAAAACCGGATCGCTAAAAGCCGCTTCTTGGTAAAGACCCATTAAATCAATCGCTTGCCCAGGAGCAATATTAAATGGGTTGGAACTCATTAAATTAGAAGCACTAGGCTGGATTGGTACGCCTAAACTTTGCTTCACCACCATATCGGGTGGAATTTGCAAGCCCGTTAAATCTGCCGCTGTTAGTGGCTTAGGAATCGCTGAGCGCGGTTTTGCGGTCGTTTCGGGTTGGCCTTGAATGGTGACAGTTGGAGTGGCTGTCTGCCCGCCCGTTTGCGCAAGGGCTGGCGTAATTACCAACAAGCCCACTAGACCTACCATGGCAGTAGAGTGAAAACACCTTAGCGGTAATCTCAGACGCAAATTCAAGGGGCAGGTAAACCAACTCATTTCAATCCAAGGCTTCTCAATATGATCTGAAGTTTAAGGCCAAATGCCAAAAAGGGCCTTGAATCGCCAATTCTGCAGGAATTTACGGGATAAGGCTTTAATATGCGGGCTATGGATTTCATTTTCTTAATTAAAGCAGTCATTTTGGGGGTTGTTGAGGGGCTGACCGAATTTTTGCCCATTTCCAGCACTGGCCACCTTATTTTAGTGGGCGATTTACTGCATTTTAATGATGGCCATGGCAAAGCTTTTGAAATCATCATTCAATTTGGCGCAATTTTGGCGGTTTGTTGGGAGTACCGGCAAAAATTAGGGCAAGTTGTCATGTCCTTAGGAAGTCGAGCAAGCTCAAGACGTTTTATCCTCAATTTAGTCATTGCCACGATTCCTGCGGCGGTACTCGGCATTCTTTTTGGAAAATATATCAAAAGTTATTTATTCGCGCCCATTCCCGTTGCACTGGCTTTTATTGGTGGGGCGCTCGTGATATTTTGGGCAGAAAAACGTCAAGCTCAATATGGCGCGCAGCAGAAATTAAATCGCCCCATTCATTCTGTCGATGACCTATCCGCTTTTGATGCCTTGAAGGTAGGTATGGTGCAATGTGCTGCCTTAATTCCCGGAACCTCACGTTCGGGCGCGACCATCATCGGCGGCATGCTCTTAGGTTTACCGCGAACAGTGGCTACCGAATTTTCTTTTTTCTTGGCTATACCCGTGATTGGTGGTGCTACCATCTATGAATTACTAAAGCTCTCTAAAGCACCAGCCACGGTTCTATTAGTGAGCCCAGCTGACTTTACATTGGCTTTAATTTTGGGCTTTGTGGCCGCCTTTATTGCTGCATTTATTTGTGTGCGGTGGTTAATTCATTATGTCGCAAGCCACACTTTTATTCCCTTTGCTTGGTATCGGATTATTTTTGGTGCCTTTATTTTAATTACCAGTTATACCGGCTTCATTGCCTGGACCCAGTAGAAAAAATCGAGAGCACAAAATGGACTTGTCAGTTAGCAACGTTACCGCAAATATTCAACTTGCTTTGGCGCCCGTTTTCTTGCTCACTGCAATTGCCACTTTACTGTCAGCAATTACGGCACGCTTAGCGCGCAATGTCGATCGGATGCGCTTTGTGCAAAATGAAATTTATGGCGGCTCGAGCATTTCAGTAGACTTACGCAACCATTATTTGGCTGAGCTCAAAGAGTTTAAGATGCGCGGCCGCTTGTGTACCGCGGGCATCTTTTTTGATGTGTTGAGTGGGTTTTTTATTTCTTGCACAATATTAGAGCTCTTTTTTGTGCAGTCGGGTGCGGCAGAATCGGTCCGTTCAGGCTTTGCGGTTGGTACATTCGTGCTGGGTATTATGGCTTTTATGGCAGCCATGGTCATGATTCTCATTGAGGTCATCGTAGCCTATCGCTCAGCTAGCTGGGATGTACCGCAAGATAGGGCTTAGCGCTAGGGGCTAAAATAGCTTAACTTATTTTTTAGTAGTAGATCACCTTTAGGCTCAACTCATTTAGGCGCATTTATGGCAAGCAATGCAAGCAGTCAGCTAGGCAATAAAAAAATACTGATCACTGGTGGTGCCGGATTTTTGGGTTCACATCTAACCGAGCGTTTATTAGAGCGTGGCGATGAAGTACTAGTCGTTGATAATTTCTTTACTGGCAGCAAACAAAACTTAGCGCATTTATTGGGCAACCCCCACTTAGAAGTCATGCGCCACGACGTTACCTTCCCGCTATATGTAGAAGTAAATCAAATTTATAATTTAGCGTGTCCAGCATCGCCAGTGCACTATCAACACGATCCCGTACAAACGACTAAAACCAGTGTGCATGGTGCTATCAATATGCTCGGTTTAGCCAAGCGTACGCGCGCGCGTATTTTGCAAGCCTCTACCAGCGAAGTGTATGGTGATCCCGAAGTGCATCCCCAGCCTGAGGCCTATTGGGGCAAAGTCAATCCTATTGGTATTCGTAGTTGCTATGACGAAGGCAAGCGTTGCGCTGAGACCTTATTTTTTGATTACTATCGACAGCATGCGTTAGAAATTAAAGTCGTGCGCATTTTTAATACCTATGGCCCGAGGATGCATCCTAACGATGGGCGGGTAGTCAGTAATTTTATAGTGCAGGCCTTGCAGGGCAAAGACATTACTATTTATGGTGATGGCCAACAGACCCGTAGTTTTTGTTACGTGGATGATTTAATCGCCGCCATGATATCCATGATGGATGCGCCAGCTGACTTTATCGGCCCAGTCAATATTGGTAATCCGGGTGAGTTCACCATGCTGGCTTTGGCTGAGGCGATCT
>JBAXGQ010000026.1:0-22535 GCA_037139315.1 Burkholderiaceae bacterium | reverse complement strand
GCCTTTTTATTATTTTGGCAATTACTCGCTAGTTGGGTTGCTTCACCATTTTTCCCTCCAGTAGACGCCGTATTCAAGGCATTTAAAAATTTAATTATGAAGGGCGACACCCAAGGCATTTCTCTAGGAACGCATGCGTGGGCAAGTTTATATCGGGTTTTATTAGGCTTTAATTTAGGGGTTTTTCTTGGCGTGCCTCTGGGCTTACTAATGGGCCTAAACAAAAACCTATATAACTCAACTCGTTCGGTCATGGAGCCTTTCCGCTTTATTCCGCCGATTGCCTGGATTCCATTGGCGATTATTTTATTTGCAGGTGATACTCGTTTTGCTTTTTTAATTTTTCTTGGCGCTTTTTTCCCGGTGTATACATCAACCTTAGTGGGGGTTCAGCGGGTTGAACCTTTGCATAAAAAGGTCGTAGCCGTATATGGCGCATCTAAGTTTTACACCTTAATGCATGTGGTGGTGCCAACCGTACTTCCAGATATCTTGGGGGGCATGCGCGTGGCGATGGGTGCTGCTTGGCTGACCATCGTTGCAGCTGAATTAGCCGGCGGAATTAATGAAGGCTTGGGACGCATGATGCTGAACTACGCTGAATTGCTGAAGATACCGGAAATTATTGTGGGCATGATTGTGATTGGTGCAATTGGCTTCGTTTTAAATGAATTGCTGTTAATGGCTGAGCGTTATTTATTTAAGTGGAGATGGCAGGTGACCCTTTAAGGGCTTATCAAGCTAACTATGACAAATTTAAATCCCAAACTTCAAGTCGATATCTCTCACCAATATGGCAATTTGGTCGTGCATGGTGATATTCAATTTGCCGTTAAAGAAAATGAATTTTTGTGTATCTGTGGACCCAGTGGCTGCGGCAAAACAACCTTACTCGATATTCTTAGTGGTTTATTAAAGCCATCAAAAGGGGATGTATTGCTTGATGGAGAGATGGTTAATCCAAAAAAACATAGTATTTCTTTTGTTTTTCAAGAGCCATCTACTTTGCCATGGCTAACTGTCTGGGAAAATATTGCTACAGGCTTAAAAATTAAAAAATTAAAGAAAGCCGAAATAAAACAAAAAGTAGAAGAAGTGATTCGCATTGTTGGACTTGGTGGATTCGAGGATTTTTACCCGCATCAAATTTCAGGTGGCATGAAACAACGCGTTTCTATTGCCAGGGCCTTTGCAACGAATGCTGATTTAATCCTCATGGATGAGCCATTTGTAAGCCTTGACCAGCCGACCCGAGAAAGAATGCAGCAAGAGGTATTGGATATCTGGAAAAATCTGAAACGGACAATTGTTTTTGTCACACACAATTTAGAGGAGGCGGTTTTCTTAGGCGATCGCGTAATTATTCTTTCTGAGAAGCCCACTTCAATTAAAGCTGATTTACCAATCGACTTGCCACGACCACGGGATTCATTAAGCACTGAATTTACCGAGTTAAGAGCAAAATGTTTTTCTTTTTTGCATCAAAAGTAGAGGTAGATTAAGTAGTGTATGCAGTTAAAAATTACTTTTTAAACAGGAGATGAGTAATGAATAATACTAATAAAAATCGCAGAAAAATTTTAGGTATGGGTGCTGCAGCATCCTTGGGCACCATGCTGCCGATGGGTACGCCATTATTTGCACAAAGCAAAAAAACAGTCATTAGACTAGCAGATCAGGCTGGCGCTGAGGTTGACTATGCGGCTATTTGGGTGGCTGAAAATCAAGGCTATTACGATCAAGAGGGTATTCAAATTGATCGGCGCACTTATCCTAATGGACCTGCGTCGCTGCTTGATTTAAATAAAAACTTAGATGCTGTTATGTGTGGCTTAGCACCAATCATGCAATATGCTGCAGGTGGCGGACAATTTACGATGCTTTGTTCCGTTACCAAATATAATGCACCGCTCGTTGGCCATAAACAATTTAAATCATATGCTGATTTAAATGGCAAAAAGGTTGGTACTCCTGGGCTTGGCACGATTCACGATGCCATTTTGTTTTATGTTGAAAAAACCCAGAATCTTAAATTCCAAAAGGTACCCGGTCGCGTTGGCGATATTGCTGCCATGCTTGATCGCGGGGAGGTAGATGCATTTATTGCTTGGGAGCCAGCCTCTGCATTAGCAGTTTCTAAAGCCAAAGATACACATTACATTGTGCAGCTACCACCGATACCTAATGCGGAGAGTTTGGACTTGGTTTTTCATCCTACCTTTATTAAAGATAATCCTGATGCAGTAGTGCGGTTTTTAAAGGCCACTCTAAGAGGGATGAATTTTATTAAAACGAGACCAAAGGATGAGGTTGCTGAAATAGTTGCTAAAAAAATGAATGATCCAACGGCTAAACCAGTTGCCTTAATGGCACTTAATTCAGTTTTACTCACCGACCCACGTCTAGATATGCCTTCAACACGATTAATTTTGAAAACAATTTCTGAGCAGGGAAAAATCGATCCTGCCTTAGTAGTTAATACAGATGCTTGGGTTGGTAAATATTTGGATTATTCCTTTTTAGACAAAGCGGAAAAATCGCTGAAGGGCTAAGCGAGGATATTTCACTCTATTTTTTTAATCAATCTTTAAATACAGGGGCTTTATCTCAATGGCAAAAACCATCCTCACTTGTGCAGTAACTGGGGGCTTAACAAAGCCTGAGATGACCCCTTATTTACCTATTACCCCTCACCAAATTGCTGATTCTTGTTTGGGGGCAGGCGATGCTGGTGCTGCCGCAGTGCATATCCATGTGCGCGATCCAGATTCGGGTAAACAGTCAATGGAGTTTGATTTATACGCTAAAGTAGTTGAGTTAATTCGCTCGCAAAATAAAGAGCTCATCATTAATCTAACTACGGGTCCCGGTGGCCGGTTTATCCCCAGCGAAGATGATCCTAAGGTCTTTGCTCCGGGAACTACTTTATGTCATCCATTAAAGCGTGTAGAGCATATTACAAAACTAAAACCTGATATTTGTTCTTTAGACTTTAACACCATGAATGGCGCTACAGATATTGTGATTAACACACCATTGAACGTGCGCAAAATGGCTAAAGTTATTCGCGATGCGGGGGTTCTTCCGGAATTGGAAATTTTTGATACCGGCGACCTCAATCTAGCTTTAGATTTAATTGCGGATGGCACGCTTGATGGCCCAGGTTTATTTAGCTTTGTGCTGGGGGTGAAGTATGGTTTAAATGCTGATCCCGCTACGCTACTCTATTTGCGCGATCAATTACCAGTTGGGGCGAGATGGTCGGCGTTTGGTATTAGCCGCTTTGAGTTCCCGATTGTGGCGCAATCTTGGTTATTTGGTGGCCATACCCGAGTTGGCCTAGAAGATAATATTTTTCTAAAGAAGGGTGTGCTTTGCCAAAGTAATGCTGAGTTGGTTACTAAAGCGAAGCGAATTATTGAAGACCTTGGCGGAGATTTGGCATCAGCAGCTGAGGCGCGCACTATGCTTGGACTCAAATCAATTTAGGTGAAAACGATAATTGCCCTAAGTTCTATATTTGCTTTATGGTAGGTTGTTAAGAAAAAGGAGTGTTATGTCTCAGCCTTTACATCCTCAGGCTTTATTAGATGCTTTAGCCCAGTTTGACACCCCCACCATTTGTAATGCGCTTGAGTTAATCGATCCCACTTACCGAAATCAAGGCTTTACTACCGAACCATTGCAGTGTATCTATCCTAATTTAGCGCCGATAGTTGGTTATGCTCGTACTGGCACTATGCGAGCAGTTCAGGGGCCGCGCGTTAGCGCAGAAGAGCAAAAAGAAATTCGTATTAATTGGTATAAGTATGTTGATGAAGGCCCCAAGCCAAGTATTATTATTTTGCAAGATTTAGATGGCGTACGGGCAGGGATTGGGGCTTTTTGGGGCGAAGTTAACACCCATGTTCACCGCGGCCTTGGTGCTAAAGGAGTTGTTACTAATGGATCAATTCGGGATATTCCTATGAATGCTAGTAACTTTCAATTACTCGCTGGTAGCGTAATGCCTAGTCATGCACATGTGCATATCGTCGGCATTGGTGTGCCTGTTACTGTAGCAGGCATGGCAGTACAGCCCAATGATTTAATTCATGCGGATCAACATGGCGCCGTAGTCATTCCCCTTGCTGCAGCTGAAAAAATTAACGCTGCTGTGGAACTTATAGCGAAAAAAGAAGCAGTAATTATTGGCGCGGCAAAAGCCAGCAATTTTTCTTGGGAAATTTTACGGGATGCGATTAAAGAGTCGGCTGATATTCATTAATGGCTAGGAAATCAGTTTTGGTGAAAAAGTAGAAGTCATCTAAGGAAAAAAATGAAATACACACGAACTGTTCATTGCACGCAACATTTTTGCGCTGTTCTTTTATTTCTACTGCTTTCGCAGTTTGCCTATGCACAAGCAAGCGATTGGCCAAATAAACAGGTGTCAATTGTGGTGCCATTTCCACCAGGGGGAGCACTTGATATTACCGCGCGGGAAATTGCCCTGCGCTTAACGAATAAATATAAACAACCCTTTTTAGTGGAGAACCAGCCAGGTGCAGGTGGTTTAGTTGGTTCGCGTAATGTTGCTAAGGCTAAGCCTGATGGCTACACTTTGCTAGTGGCTTCAACTGGTCAATTAGCTATACATCCAGCAGTATTTAAAAATCTGCAATACAACCCCCTCACAGATTTAACGCCGATTATTCAGTTAACTTCCGCGCCATTTTTAGTTGCAGTCAATGCGGATTTCCCCGGGAAAAATGCCCGTGACTTAGTGGCCTATATTAAGAATAATCCAGGTAAGTCGAATTATTCTTCCACTGGAATTGGAACCTTGGTGCATTTATCAGGCGAAATGATCAGTATCGAAGGCAATAGTGGCGCCACTCATGTGCCATTTCAAGGTGGACCTCCTTCGGTAGCTGCGATCGTGGGCAATGATGTGCTGTATACCTCTACTAATATCTCTAATCCTTTACCTTTAATTAAGGCGGGTAAGCTTAAGGCCATTGCCACTACGGGCAGTAAAAGACCGGCTGAATTAGCTGATATTCCAACCATGCAAGAGAGTGGCTTTCCGAATTTTGAAGTAACCGTTTGGGTTGGGTTATTTGGCCCTAAAAATTTACCGGCCAACCTAGCCAATACGATTTATCAGGCAGTCAATGAGACCTTGTCAGACCCTGTTTTAATTAAGAAACTAGCCTCAGTCGGTGATGAGCCTGCGTCTAAAAACCCCCAAGAATTTGCTCAATTTATTGATAAAGAGGCAAAAAAATATTTCACCATCGCTAAAAAAGCCAATATTCAGGTGGATTGAGACTTTTCTTTGAGGAGTACGGGGCTTTAAAAACAGGTTACGGGTATACATTTGTCTTTAAATTATGTTAACGTTCTTATGGATTTTTATATAAATTAAAACTTTTAAAGAAATGAGAAAAAATGAGCGTACATTTAATTAAGCCAAGTATGGGCAAACATACTTTTTTTGCAGGTTTAGCACTTACCCTGCTTTCTGGGGGCTGTTTTGCTGATGGCGCCGTGCAATGGGGTTATGAAGGTAAAGTAGGTCCAAGTAATTGGGGTTCGCTTGAGAAAGAGTTTGCTACTTGTAAAGTTGGCCAGATGCAAGCACCAATTGATATTCCAACTAAATCGGCTACCGCAGTTACTACGCCTATCGCCACCAAATATAAAGCCTCGGCTGGTGAGATTATTAACAATGGCCACACCATTCAAGTTGCGCTAGCTGATGGCGGCTCTGCGATGTTAGGCGGAGTCGATTATAAGATTTTGCAATTGCATTTTCACACTCCAGCCGAAGAAAAAATTGATGGCAAAGGATTTCCTATCAATGCCCATTTGGTTCATAAAAGTGCCGATGGCAAGTTAGCAGTAATTGGTGTTTTATTTAATGTCGGAGCGGAAAATAAAAGCCTAAAAGATGTCTTTGCTAATATGCCCGCAAAAGAAGGTAAGGTCGCGTTGAAAAGTAATTTCGATGCTGCCAGCATGTTGCCAAGCTCACTAGCTTATTACAGTTATTCGGGTTCTCTAACGACACCTCCTTGCAGCGAGGGTGTTAGCTTCTATATTCTCAAAGCGCCAGTGGAAGTATCAAAAGATCAACTAAATGCTTTCCAAAAGGTATTTAAGATGAATGCCCGCCCCTTACAGCCCCTCAATGGCCGCAAGATTACCCAAGGCAGTTAAGATCTTTCATGATTTACCGCTTGGGTATGCATGAAAACCCTTGAATATCTAAAGCTGGTAGTAAAACATGAATTAATTGCGATTAAAGAGGCACTTATTGAGTTAAAGCTCATAGTGCTTCTTTTATTGCTTGTTTTTGCCGGACTGATTTATTACCTCAAACCTTTTCCTGAAAAAAGTATCACTATCTCTACCGCCTTTAAAGGGGGAGATTGGTACCAATTTGCTGAAAGCATTGTTCCACCCTTAAAAGATCAAGGCATTAGTCTTTCTGTTGTAGCTAGCGATGGGGCAATTGATAACGTTGAAAAATTAGATAATCCCCAGAGCAAGGTTACTGCTGGCCTAACTTATGGATCGGCATTATCAAATGAACAAATAGCAGGAATTTACTCCCTAGGCAGCATCACCTATGAGCCTATTTGGATTTTCTACCATGAAAAGCGTACCGGAAAAATTACCGATGTTAAAGATTTTGCGCGTTTTAAGGTTGGAGTGGGGCCACCAAAAAGTGGGTCTTATGCTTTGGCTGAAAAATTATTTGCAATCAACGGCATTTCAATTAATCAAGATAAAAACTTTCAAGCGGCTTCAATTGAGAGTAATTTGCAGCAGTTTTTAGATGAAAAATTAGACGTATTTATTTTTGTCTCTACTATCGTTGATTTGCCAGTACAAAAATTGATTCGTACCCCAGGCATCAAACTCTTTAATTTTAAAAATTCAGCAGCTTATGAAAAAAAGTTTTATTTTTTTGATGCGGTTGATATACCAGCTGGATCAATTAATATTTTGGAAAATTTTCCACCAGAAAAAATTTCCTTGATTGCCACTACTTCGACATTAGCAGTGCGCCGCGATCTGCACCCAGATCTACAGCTTGCCCTATTATTGGCGATGAAAAATACAATTCAAAACTCGCAACTATTATTTTTTGCCAAAAGAAATCAGTTCCCTGCTTATGTAGATCCTTCCATACCGCTAAGCCCGGTGGCCCGGAAATTTTATGATAGTGGCCCGCCCCATGCTATTAACTATTTGCCCTATTGGCTAGGTGTATTCGTAGACCGTTTTTGGCTGGTACTCTTAACCCTTTTTGCGGTTATTTATCCTTTATCGAAGTTAAATTTTCACTTAAGAAAATTTAACTATGTCGTTAAGGAACGAGGCCATTATGAAGAAATTCTAGCAATGGATCGGCAAGTGAGTTGCAACGCCATTAGCGCAGAGCAAAAGGCATTATTTTTAAAACGCCTAGATGAAATAAACGTGGTTATTATTCGTCGGGGTGTACCGATTGGTGAAGAAACAGATTATTATTTGTTTGTCAATGCGACCCAGTTATTACGATATAAGCTGGAGCGGCTATGAAGAGAATCATCATTGGATTCATAGTGCTTGGGTTTTCTTGCGGTATTTTTGCGCAAAATGTAGCGATTCCACAGTTGCCAAAAAATTGGAGCGGAATTGTTTCTGTCACTTCGATGGGGAATACTTATCAAACAAAAACAAATGGGGTACCTAAAGATGGCGTAATGCCGTTTAATTCGTTTGATATCGCAGCCACCATTACAATTCTTAAGCAAGATGGCCGGCATCTTGAATTGTTATATCGCTCAGCTAATTATGAGTCGCGTTATGTTGGTACTTTATCAATGGATGGCAAACACATTCAGATTGCGTATCAACAGGGTTCAGGTAGTTACACCCTTGAAGGGAACAAATTATCTGGTTGTGGATCTGGTAGGGGTGGCAAAGGCACTTTTAAAGATTGGCTAAATAGTTATTCCACCTGGTGTGAAGAGTTTATTGCGCAGCCATAAGATGTTCTTAAATATCAAACTTTATCGCGACTTAAAACAACTTGTAATCTTTTTCTTTGCTACGCTGTTTTTAAGCGGAGGTGTTTTTGCTGCTGAGATTCAAGTTATCACTTCCGGCGCTTTTGCTGAAGCATTAGTTACATTGACGCCAATTTATGAAAAACAATCACAACACAAAGTCATCATTTCGAATGGGTCTTCGATGGGGTCTGCTCCTGATTCAATTCCATCAAGACTTGCTCGTGGTGAGCGATTTGATGTTCTTATCTTAGCTTCGCCGGCTCTAGATGCTTTTATTAAAAGCGGCCAGGTTGAAGCTGGTACGAAAGTGGATTTAGTTGCTTCGGTAATTGGTGCTGCTGTCCGCAAAGGTGCTTCTAAACCAGATATCAGTACTGTTGAGGCCTTGAAAAAAACACTTTTAGCTTCTCAATCTGTGGCCTATTCTGCGAGCGCGAGTGGCACTTATTTATCTACCGTCCTATTTCCACAACTCGGTATAACCGAGCAAATGCAGCTTACTAGTAAAAAGATTTATAGTGAGCGGGTAGGTGCCGTCATAGCCAGGGGGGAGGCTGACTTAGGGTTTCAACAGGTAAGCGAATTGATTCCTATTGCGGGAATAGATTTCCTTGGTGAATTGCCGACCGAAGTTCAGCAAACTGTATTATTCTCTGCAGGCATTACCAGTAATAGAAATAACCTTAATGCAGCACGTGATTTAATTACATTTCTTGCGTCAAAACAAGTAGCCCCGATGATTGTTCAGGCGGGATTAAAACCCATATTATCTCCTTTGCCATGGTAATAAATTCATTTAAAAAAATGCTCAAAATAATTAAGCAATTGCCCTTAGGAATCTGCCTTGCCTTTTATGCGTTAGCGAGCCAAGGCGCTTATCCCGATAAATCGATTCGTTTAGTCGTGCCGTTTGCAACAGGCGGCACTTCCGAAATTATTGCCCGCTCGGTAGCAAATGCATTAACTACGCAAATGGGACAATCTGTTTTTGTTGAAAATAAGCCTGGCGGTGCAGGTAATATAGCAATGGAAGAAGTCAAGCGGGCCGCTCCCGATGGCTATACCCTTATTTTGGGACACGTTGGCACTCTGGCTGTTAATCCGGCGCTTTTTGGTAAAAAATTACCATACGATCCCAATAAAGATTTTGTGCCGATTACCCTGATTGCTAAAGTACCCAATGTGATTGCCGTAAGTAAAGCAAGTCCCTATAAAAGCTTAGCTGATCTGGTTGCGGATGCGAAAAAAAATCCTGGCAAAATAAATTATGGTTCTGCTGGCAATGGCAGTGCGGGGCATTTGGCGATGGAGTATTTCACCTCAGTCGCAGGGATTGACTTGGTACATGTGCCTTATAAGGGTTCCGGGGCCATGCTAACGGATTTAATTGGCGGCCAGATACAAGCAACTTTTAATGGTTTACCATCTTTAATTGGGCAAATTAAAGGCGGCGCTTTAGTGCCGCTAGCAGTAGGTTCGCTAGCGCGCTCGAGCACCTTGCCCCAAGTGCCGACTTTAATTGAATTGGGATACAAGGGGGTTGAAACCTCGCAGTGGTACGGGATTATGGCCCCAGCTGGTACGCCTAAACCGATTATTGATAAGCTACAAAAAGAAATTGCCAAGGCCTTGAAATCAAAAGATGATTCCAAAAAAATGCTGGAGGATGGCGCAATTTTAGTAGGCGATACACCGGAGCAGTTTGATGTCTTTATTCGCGCGGAACAAAAGCGTTGGGCGAATGTGGTTGAAAAAGCCAAAATTGTGATCGACTAAGTTATTTATTGCGGTGCTAAATTAATGAGAATTTTACTTTCTGCTAATGCCGCACAACGACTTAAAGACCGGTTTCCTGACGTTTTTGCTGGGCAGCCCTATCAAATAGTGCTAGCAGATGATAGTCGGCCGGGAGTCGATTTCGATTGTGCTTTTATTTCTCGTGATGTAACTGGCTTATCAAGTAAATTTGAGCTTGAACCAGCCACACAACATTTTTATGATTTATTGCGGAATGCGCCCTCATTGCAGTGGGTGCATACGCATTCAGCGGGTAGTGATCGACCGATTTTCTCAACTTTACAAAAGCAGCAGCGCATGGTTACGACTTCGGCAGGTGCAAATGCCGCAATTGTGGCTCAGTCTGCTTTGGCTGGAATTTTGGCGCTTGCCCGCCATTTTCCTAAAATGGCAAAAAATCAAGCTCAACGCCAGTGGCGGTCTTTAATGGCTGATGACTTACCAGCGGATCTTGAGGGACAGACGGCAGTAATAGTGGGCTGGGGAGCGATAGGGCAGAAGATTGCAGCATTACTTCAGGCTTTAGGTGTGCATTGCGAGGTGATTCGTTTTAATCTACCTGTGGGTGAAAGCCCTGGCGTAAAAGTTCACCCGATTTCGGCCCTAGCGACTGTATTACCGCGAGCCAACTGGCTTATTTTGGCATGCCCTTTGAGCGCGGAAACTCAGCGACTAATCGATACAGTGACTTTAAGTCGACTACCCCCTGGTGCGCACATCATTAACGTGGCGCGCGGTGAAATGATTGTTGAGGCCGATTTAGTAGCCGCATTACAGACCGGCCGCTTGGGCGGTGCGTATTTGGATGTTTTTGAGTATGAGCCATTAAGACTTGATTCGCCCTTATGGAATAGTGATAATGTAATTGTCACCCCCCATTCAGCTGGTCATTCGCAGGGGAATGCGCAACGGGTTGAGGATCTGTTTTTTACTAATCTAAGCTATTTTATGCAGCAACAACCACTCCTAAACTTAGTGCGATGAGATACCTAGATAGACAAATTTTAAGAGTAGCAGTTGGTAAACCATGATGACTAATACCGGGCGTCTATCGATTGCCTCGCTTCAAGGTCAGGTATCTAGCGAAGAGTGGCAAGCACGCGTAGATATTGCTGCCTGTTATCGTTTATTAGCGCATTACGGTATGTCGGACATGATGGCTAACCACGTTACATTGCGGGTGCCTGGCGAGCCCGATGCTTTTTTAACCAATCCTTACGGCATGATGTATGAGGAAATGACAGCGTCATGCATGTTAAAAATTAATCACGCCGGTACAGTTTTATACACCCCGAATTTTGGTGCGCTTAATTATGGCTTTAATAAGCCAGGATATATTTTGCATAGCGCAGTCCATGTCGCACGCCCTGAAATTGATTGTGTGATTCATACTCATACTCCCGCTGGTTTGGCGGTGGCCTCTTTACAATGCGGTTTATTGCCCCTGACACAAACCGCAATGCGCTTTCATCATATTGCCTATCATGACTATTGGGGAGTGGTATTAGATCGAGCCGAGCAGGCCAGCTTGATAGCAGACTTGGGTTCCGCTGAAGCAATGATTTTACGCAATCATGGTTTACTTACGGCAGGTAAAACGATTGGTGAGGCTTTTAATTGGATGCATCGCCTGGAGTTATCGTGCCGCTCCCAATTGGCTGCCATGGCCTGTAATACGGCTTTCAGCCCAGTGCCAGAAAAGGTCATCGAAGAGACTTATCAAAATTACCAACCCTCGACGCGCCGACCCTACGGCCTAATGGAGTGGCCCGCCTTATTACGAATGCTTGATCGGCAGGACCCTAGCTTCAGGGAATAGGGGTCTTGGGGCAAAGTGCGCTATCCTTTAGCTAATTAATAGTTTTTGGCGCAAAAATAAACATGTCTATATACAGCAAATTTGAAAAATTAACCCTCAAGGCAAAGCTAACAATTAGCTTTTCACTGATTATTTTTATGACCGCTATTTTAGGCGGTTTGTCGATTTATAACTATGGCGTTTTGGGGCAGGCTACGGAGTGGCTTTATTCGTATAGTACTTTAGGCGTTAGTTCTGCAAAAGAGGTGAAGGTAGAAGTGCTCAATATTGGTCAAGATGTTGGCCAATATTTATTAGCGCCCACCGTTCTCAGTAAAGAAGAGCTAATTAAGTATCAAAATGAATCCAAAGCGAAGATTGCCAAGCAAAAAGAGGTGATTAAAAAAGCGCTAGTTGAGGCCGGAACGACGATTAAACGTCCAGTAGTGCAAAAAAAGTTTGAAGAAGTGAATTTGTATATGGAGTTGTATTTAAAGCAGGTAGATCTCATTATTGCCACTTACGCTCAGTCACCTGCTAGCGCGACTAAAATTGTTTTTGGGTCGGAATATATGGCGGCAGAAAATAAAGCTTTAGGCGCATTAGATGAATTTATTAACCTCAAGTTAGTGAGTGCCAAAGGTAGACATGAAGAGGCTCAGGCAATTAAAAGTAATTTGATTTACACCACGATTACCATCATTCTATTAACTGTAGTCATCAGTATTTTAGTAGGTTACTTATTACGTAAATCTATTATTAACCCACTTAATGAGTTAAAAAATGCGATTAGTAATTTGGCAGAATCGAAGTTTAATAACCTCATTGGTAATTTAGACCACGCTGGTGTCATTGGGCGCATTGCTTTATCAACCCAAACGTTGCAGGAAAATTTAAAAAAGGCCTTGCAAGATATAAATGCAAATACCTTAGTGGTCAGTAGTTCTGCTGAAGAGCTAGCTGCAGTTAGCACTCAAATGAGTGCGGCTGCTGAGGAAACCGCAGCGCAAGCCTCTGAAGTATCGAAGTCATCTGCGCAGGTGAGCGAAAACACTCAAACAGTTGCAACTGCTATGGAGGAGTTTAGTTCGAGCATTCGCGAAATTTCAATTAATACCGCTGAGGCTTCCAAAGTAGCGCATCAGGCAGTTGACACCGCTAAAAATACTAGCGTGAAGATGAACAAACTGAGCGAAAGTAGTGTTGAAATTGGTCAAGTGCTCAAGGTTATTTCAGGGATTGCTGAGCAAACTAATTTATTAGCTTTGAATGCAACAATTGAGGCAGCTAGAGCGGGAGAGTGGGGCAAAGGTTTTGCGGTGGTAGCAAATGAGGTGAAAGAGCTTGCCAAACAAACCACTAAGGCCACAGACGAAATTTCAACCTATATTGATGCAATTCAGGGTGATACCCAAGAAACTCAAACATCGATTAAGGATATTTCTGACATCATTGCAAAAATTGATGATATTTTAAATACGATTGCAAGCGCTGTCGAAGAGCAAGCTACCGTGACTAATGAAATTGTTCGCAACGTCTCTAATTCAGCTTCTGGTGTTTCGGTCATTGCTGAAACTATTAAATCAGTGGCTGAAGCTTCGAAAAATACGACGATTGGTTCGGCTGATGTGCAGAAATCGTCGGTTGAACTAGCCCAAGTTGCTGCTCAATTAAAGAACTTATTGGCGCGTTTTGTTTTTTAGTAGCTAAAATTAATTTCGACTGTATTTATCGCCGCTTTTTATTGCGGGCACGGATATTCAAAAGTTCAACTACTAAAGAAAAGCCAATAGCAACATAAACGTAGCCTTTGGGAAGGTGGACTCCCATTCCTTCGGAAATAAGGACAACGCCGACGACGGTAAGAAAAGATAGGGCGAGCACCTTGATAGATGGGTGCTTCTGGACAAAATCACCAATCGGCTTAGCGGCAATTAGCATGACCGCAATCGATACTAAAACTGCGGCAATCATAATGGCAATATCATCAACTAGGCCAACTGCAGTGATAACGCTATCAAGTGAGAAAACAATATCAAGAATACCGATTTGCAGGACTGCACCCCAAAAGATTTTTTGTTTTTGTTCTGCAGTAATGGGTACTTGCGCTTTGTCTTGGACACTATGGTCGGCCGTCTCTTTGTCTTCAACCTCTAAATAAATTTCTTTTGATGCTTTCCAGAGCAGGAAAAAGCCACCAGCCAATAAAATAAAGTCACGCCCACTAATAGCATGATCCAGCGCCGTAAAAATGGGGGCAGTAAGCCCCATGACCCAAGTTAGGCTAAGTAATAATAAAACCCGCGTTAGCAGGGCAAACAAAAGCCCAAATTGGCGTACGCGGCTTTGCATTTCAACGGGTAGACGATTGGCTAAGACGCTGATAAAGATGATGTTATCGATACCTAGGACTATTTCAAGGGCTGAAAGGGTTAAAAAGGCGATCCAGGCATTGGGATCTAAGAATAGTTCGAGCATGAAATTAGCAAAAAAGTGGTGGTAGGTGGGAATATTAAGCGGTTTCCGTTATATTGACTGAAGTTGGCTATTTGCATATAGATAGTAGGGTTTTCCCATGTAACAAAAAAGGGCGTAAGTAGGTATATTTTTAGATCAAAGTAAAGGGTGGCAATGGTACAGGGGAGGCAGAATAGAAATGAATGGAGAGGGCGAATAATGACTGTATTAACCGCCATATCATGCTCGTTTGGACTTTATAACCAGAGTGTGGCACAAAATCAATTGATGCCGGCTTTAAACTCTAAACAATTGGACCAAATCAACAATCAGCCCCTGATTCCAGCTGTTCCAGAGCCAGCCAACGCATATGGCCCAAAGCCTGGTCAATTGAATAGAGGGCCAGCAACAGATCCCGATGCTATTACAGTATTGGGAAGGCCTCTTTCTGGCCCCGGATCAGAAAAACCAATTAATTTGCAACCTCTAGAATCGGGAGAAACGAATATTCTGAATATCCCATTTAACTAAATTGAGACAATGAAACCACAAAGGATTGCATGATGATTAAAAAAACGATTTCGAAATCGACTAAAGCGGCAGTTAAAAAAGCCCCAATGAAAAAACTAGCCTTGAAAAAATCACCTTTGAAAAAAGTGGCTGCAAAAAAAATGCCAGCTAAGAAGTCTGCCGCAAAGAAAGTTGGCATTAAAAAGCCAATGCGCAGTGCTGCGCCAACAGCAAAATTTGCGGTGCAGCCTGTGGTGCCAGAATTAAGTAAAAAAGAGAAAAAGAAACGGGCTGGGAGAGTACATAAGTCGGTGACGAATCGTGAATTTAAGATTTTGATCAAACCCTCGGGCCTGGATCGGCGCAATCGGATTGATGAGCTCAGTACTAAGCTAATGATTTTCTGTAAAAAACAGGGAATCCACTTTACCCATCTTGACAACGCTACGACAGGTTTGCGTACGGTATATTTCTTTGATACGCCAAATGAAGATTTGCGTAATCACAATTTAATTCTGCGGGTACGGGAATCACGCGAGGATGTCTGGATTGATGATTGGTGTGAAGTAACATTTAAATGTCGTGCTCGTGATTTAGGAGCTTCTTTAGTGTTTAATCCGATGCCATCTGATAAAACTAAATCGCGTGCCCGTTTTAAAGAAGAAATTCTTAAAGGTGATGCGATTGGAAGTCAGCGTCAAATCTATTCAAACAATGCAATTTTAGATGCCGTTCCTGTAGATGAAATTTTTGCGCATAGTTTATCTAGCGCAATCACCATGTTTCCAACGCTAGGTAAGCTTGGTTTACCTAAAAATACACCCATTGCAGTTGTTGGCGGACTTAAAAATAAAATTTTAGAAGCCTGCTTACCATTGGGTAATTTAGTATTTGGTGCTGGAGTCCAGGCCCATTGCGAAATTGCGATCTGGATGCGTAGTGTTGGTGAGCCTATCGTCGGTGAACTCGCTTTCTCTTATCATGTGAACGATAAGAACCGCAAAGAAGCAAAGGCCCATAAGCGCGCTGATAAGTTCTTTAACGCCTTACAGATTGAGTTTGCTAATTGGATTGAAGTAGGCTCAACTAAAACGGCCTTAGTGTATGGCAAGCCTGAGTGAGTAGCTCAAGCGCGGGTGCGCCACAAAGCCCGCCGCCATTAGCAGTGTCGGGTGAAGCTCAACCGCTACCGACGCTGTTTGAGCTTTTTTGGCAGTTTATGGTGATTGGTGCCGTCAGTTTTGGCGGCGGCATTATTGCCTATGAACAAATTTTATTAGTTGAAAAAAAGAAGTGGTTAGACCTGGATGATTTTATGGCTACCTTAGCAATTAGCCAGACCATGCCTGGCTTGAATTCTGTCAATATGGCAGTGTTAACGGGTGATCGGTTAAGGGGTGTATTGGGGGCAATTGCTGCAGGCTTAGGCTTAATATTGCCAGGTGCAGCCTTTGTTTTGATTGTTGGAATCGCTTACATGGCTAAGCCAGATCATCCCATTGCGAATTTAATCTTGGCTGGCATTGCCGCTGGCGCAACAGGTTTATTAGCTGCGATCACCTACAAGATTGGCCAAGGACATTTACGCCATGTTATTTCTTGTTTAATTATCATCACCACTTTTGTTTTAATGAGTATTTTTAAGTTGCCATTGATAATTGTTTTGCTAATTATGGCCCCAGTTGCTTTATTTATTTATCGGCCTAGATAAATGATCAGCCTCTTAATTCAGTTGTTTATGACCTTTGGTTTGCTATCGCTATTGGCGGTAGGCGGTGGTACAGCGGTGCTACCCGAAATGCAGATTGTATTAAGTGAGCAATTTCAAGTCGATCATATGAAATTTGTTGAGGTGTATAGCATTGGTCAGCTTGCCCCTGGACCAAATATGATGATGGTGATTGTCTTTGGCTTCCAATTAGCCGGCTTAGCAGGGGCATTAACCGTGTTGCTGTCATTCTTTTTGCCCTCCAGTATCTTATGTTTGACTGTGGGGCGAATTTGGGTACGCATCGGTGAAAGCCCCTGGCGTCGTGCCGTGCAAAATGCTTTGGAACCGATTTCCATCGGTTTAATGTGTTCTGGCGTATTTGCCGTTGCTAAGGCGGCGATTAATGGACCAATAAGTATTGGTCTCGCGCTTGCGGTGCTTGCGACTTTACTATTTTCCCGCGCTAATCCGGTATTTTTAATTTTGGGTTCTGGCTTTATTGGCGCTACCTTAATGTACTTTACGAGTTTTACCTAAGTCACTTTAGCAGGCAAGACTTTATTGGGATTGAGAATATTGTGGGGATCAAGCGCAGCTTTAATCATCTGCATGAGATCATGCGCAATAGCGCCTTTATGCGCACGTAAGTCACGCATTTTCAATTGCCCAATACCGTGCTCTGCAGAAATAGAGCCGCCAAATTTTTCAACCATGCTATAAATAATATCGTGCACGCTTGTTTCATGCGCTGCATTAAAAATCGCGCTATCTACTCCTGCAGGTGCGGCGACGTTGTAATGTAGGTTGCCATCGCCAAGGTGACCGAAGTTAATGATACGTACTTGGGGATACTTTTCGCGCAGAACCTGATCGGTAGCAGTAATAAAATCCTCTAATGCAGAAAGTGGAATCGTAATATCATGTTTTAAGTTAGCGCCTTCTTGAGCTTGCGCTAAAGTAATATGTTCACGCATTTGCCAAAACGTATTAGCCTGAGCAATTGAATTCGCGATAACCGCATTGGTTGCTATACCAAGTTCAAGCGCCTCAGCCAAAATTGCCTCGACTAAATTTCGCGCATGCGCTTCACTTTCATGATCAGAAAGCTCAATTAAGACGGTGAAAGCTGGATTCTCGCCTAGGGGATTGCGCATTTGGGGAAATTGTTTTTCAGTCAGCGCAAGTGACTCAGCCGTCATCATTTCAAAGCCAGTTAATAGGGAGGTGGCTTTTTGTTTAAACAAATTCAGCAATTGAATGGTGGCGGGAATGCTGGGCGTAGCAACGAGTGAAGTCCATTGGCATACCGGCATTGGGTATAACTTTAAAACTGCGGCTGAAATAATACCCAGAGTGCCTTCGGAACCAATAAATAAATCGCGTAAGTCATAGCCTGTATTGTCTTTACGTAATCCCCGCAGACCATGCCAAATCTCCCCATTAGCGGTTACAACTTCAAGACCGAGGCATAAGTCTCTAGCATTGCCGTAGCGCAGTACATTCGTGCCACCCGCATTGGTGGCAAGATTACCGCCAATGCAGCAGCTGCCTTCGGCACCTAGACTGAGCGGAAAAAGTAAACCCTGTTCTGCTGCAGCCTCCTGAATCGATTGCAAAATACAACCTGCTTCAACGGTAATAGTTTGATTATCTAAATCGAGCGCGCGAATATGATTCATCCGTTTCAGGCTGAGCACCACTTGCGAGCCGCTTTGGTCGGGAGTGGCCCCACCGCATAAGCCTGTATTTCCCCCCTGTGGCACTAGGGCAATCTGAAACTCCGCACAGATCCGCACAATTTGGGCCACTTCAGCCGTATTACTAGGCAGCAATACGGCTAAAGCTTTGCCAAAATAACGTTTACGCCAATCACATAAAAAGGGCGCCATATCTTCAGGCGCACTAAGTATTTGTGCTGGCGTTAAGTGGGCTGCAAATGCATTAAGGGCGGCACTGGATTTCATATATTCGAGGGGTTGTTCTGACGGCAACTTTTTATCTATTTCTGTATATTAATGCTTAGCGTCTAAGCGCTTTTTTTTCGCCGCATCTTTCAGCGGTTTAAGATAAAGTAATAGGGCTATAAATGCTGCGGTGGCAAAAATTAATTCTAAAATAGCTAAGTATCGATTTGCACCTGTTTCTGCCACCCGTACTAAGGCCTCAGCTAAGTAAATCAAAATTAACATGGAAGCGCACTGCATGACGTAGTTTTTACCTTGCCAAATACCGGGCAAGACTAGTAATAAGGGCAACGCTTTTAGAATGAGCCATGAGCCGCCGGGACGCAAGGGGGAAATAAACCACTCCCAACTAATGCATAAAATAATTAAATCTCCTATTGCCGCAGCAGCAATTAATTGGTATGGATTTTTTTTTAAGATACTGCTGAGTAGGCTAGGATTCATGGGTTAACAATAGTTAAGCGCGCACCAATTTCATGGCGGTATTTGCTAGACGCTTGCCTTGAGCAATGGCAAGACGTTTTTCGGCGGCGCTAATCGGTGCCTTACCATCTGCATGGGCCAGATGACTAGCACCATAAGGGCTACCGCCACTCGTAGTACTCATTAAATCGGCTTCGCTATAAGGTAGCCCCATGACAAGCATGCCATGGTGCAAAAGCGGAATCATCATGGTAAGCAGGGTTGACTCTTGGCCACCATGTAAGCTACCGGTGCTAGTAAAAACACACGCAGGCTTGTTCGTCAGGCTGCCACTAATCCAGTGGGTAGAAGTACCATCTAAAAAATATTTTAAGGCTGCCGCCATTTGACCAAAGCGGGTTGGCGAGCCCAATGCTAAGCCACTGCATTCCTGGAGATCACTATATTCAGCATAAGGTGCACCGTCACTAGGAATGGCAGGCTCGGTAGTTTCACAAACTGCTGAAATTGCCGGTACTGTTCGGAGGCGAGCACGAGCCCCTGGCACTGATTCAATGCCCTCAGCAATGAGGCGTGCTAAATCGCGGGTGGCGCCATAGCGCGAATAATAGAGTACCAAGATTGTTATTTCATTCATCATCATTTTCTAGTGTAAGCAGGCTTGGCCTTATGATACGGCGATGTGGATTGTTCGTAACCCCCAATTATGGCTCGCTTTAGGTAGGGAATTGTGGCTACGCAATCGCGACCATCATTTGCCTCAAATTGCGGCCAGTTTAGCCTTCACCACCACCTTGGCTTTAGTGCCCATTATTACAGTGGGATCCCTCTTGTTGGGGTATTTACCCATGATGGTGAGGTTACGTCAGGCAACCCAGGAGTTTATCTTGCAGACCTATATGCCTGGCGGGATCAATAAACAGGTGCTACTGTATTTAGATCAATTTACCGCCAAGGCCAAAGGCCTGACTTTTATTGGCTCTTTGGGGCTGTTATTCACAACCATTTTGGCAATTGCAGTAGTCGAACAGGCTTTTAATCAAATATGGCGGGTCAAAGCTCGTCGCCCAATGTACCGGAGGGTGGCGATCTATTCAGCGGCAACCTTTTTGGGGCCGATTTTGCTTGGGGTAGGAATTTATTTCAGCACTCTTTTATTAAGCGCTGCGGAGGGCTGGACTGAAACCCTCAGTACGGGCTTGAAATTGTTGGCTACGGTGTTGCCGATTGGCTTGGCCCTGGCCGTTTATACCGTGGTGTACCGAGTTTTGCCCTATGCCCCGGTAAGTTGGCGGGATGCTTTGATTGGCGGATTCTGTGCAGCCTTGGTTTTCGAGCTGACTAAATTTGGCTTTGGCTTCTTTATTACCAAAACCCCATTTTATAAAACTGTTTACGGTGCTTTTGCAATTTTGCCACTCGCCTTAATTTGGATTTACATCACTTGGTGGGTTACTTTAGCCGGGGCTGTTTTAGTGGCAAATTTACCCGTCATTCGAGCTGGACTTGACGACGGCAGGGAGAGTAAATCTAGCGCCCCAAATAAGCCTAGGCATCCGATAGTGCATTAGTATTGCGGGAAGCCAGCCTTCGCGCTATATTGGTGTTATCTAGAGGAGGCATCATGAAAGTACGCGATATTTTGCGGTTCAAGGGCAGCGCACTCTTCACTGTTTCACCTGATTTACTTTTACAAACTGCCATTTTAGTAATGGATGAGCACGATATTGGCTCAGTGGTAGTCATGGAGTATGAGAGTCTCGCTGGCATCTTAACTTTCCGGGAAGTCATTCAAGCGCTGGCAAAAAATCATGGCGCTACTACCAACTTGCACGTACGTTCAGTAATGAATGCTGAGCCTTTAACTTGCACAATGGATACTGAGCTTGATGAAGTGCGGCGGATGATGCTGGGTCACCATGCACGTTACTTACCGGTAATTGATGGGGCAGTACTCATGGGGGTCATTTCCTTCTATGACGTGGCTAAAGCCATTGTTGATTCACAAGATTTTGAAAATACGATGCTCAAGGCTTATATTCGTGATTGGCCGCAAGAGGATTCTGGGGTTGCGCCAAGTACACCGGCTTAGAATGCCATAATAGAAGTATGTCAGGAAATACCTTAGGCCTTCTTTTTTGTGTTACCACCTTTGGCGAATCTCATGGCCCTGCAATTGGTGCAGTGGTTGATGGTTGTCCGCCAGGCATGCCTTTGTCTGCAGCCGACTTACAAATTGATTTAGATCGACGTAAACCTGGCACTTCTAGGCACGTTACACAGCGGAAAGAAGAAGATCAGGTTGAAATTATTGCCGGTGTTTTTGAGGGCAAAACGACAGGTACCCCGATTTGTTTACTCATTCGGAATGCCGACCATCGTAGCCAAGATTACAGTGAAATTTTGCATACCTTTCGACCAGGCCATGCCGATTATGTTTACCACCATAAGTATGGGTTCCGGGATCCTCGCGGCGGCGGTAGGTCATCAGCGCGTTTAACTGCGCCAATTGTTGCTGCTGCTGGAATTGCCAAAAAGTGGTTGCGTCAGCAGTATGGCACCGAGATTACGGGTTATATGAGTCAGCTTGGCGATATTACTATTCCTTATGTTGATGGCACGCAAATTGAGTTAAATCCTTTTTTCGCACCGAACGCAGCTATCGTTGAGCAGCTTGAAGCCCGTATGGACAGCTTACGTAAAGCAGGGGACTCCTGTGGCGCGCGCATTGAAGTGCGGGCGAAAAATATTCCCATTGGTTTAGGCGAGCCCGTATTTGATAAATTAGATGCGGATCTAGCCCATGCCATGATGGGCATCAATGCGGTGAAGGGAGTTGAAATAGGCGATGGCTTTGGGGTAGTTGCTCAACACGGCAGTGAACACGGCGATGAAATGTACCCCGATGGTTTTGCAAGCAATCATGCTGGGGGTGTTTTAGGCGGCATTGCTTCTGGTCAAGAGATTCGTGTCTCGATTGCTATTAAACCGACCTCAAGTATTTTGAGCCCCAAACATTCAATTGATATTGATGGTAAACCGATGACCTTGCAAACTAAAGGGCGTCATGATCCATGTGTAGGCATTCGTGCAACCCCCATTGCTGAAGCCATGATGGCCTTAGTTTTAATGGATCATGCCTTACGCCATCGAGCCCAATGCGGCGATGTGGTGCTAGACGTAGCGCCAATTGCTGCTGCACGTCCAGGCTCAAGCAATACCAACTAGTTTGCACTGTCGATGACACCATTTGTGCGTGGGGCCTTTGGGGCCCTATTCTTTTTATATTTTGCTTACATTGGTTTAGTTACACCCTACGCTAGCTTATTTTTTGCCAACCGGGGATTTAATGCCCTAGAAATTGCTAGCCTCATGTCGATGATGCAAATCACGCGCATCTTAGGACCATTTTCGTGGGGTTGGTTAGCCGATTTTTTTGGTGAACGCATTGGCATCATGCGCTTTTGCGCCGCGTTAGCTGCACTAGTCTTTTTATTTATTTTTTTACTACCTAATTACTTTGCATTTTTAGTATGGATGTTTGTGGTGCATACGATTCTAAGTGCGCTGATGCCCTTAGGAGAATCGGCAACTATCCAAGCCTTGCATCGGGATAATTCATTTGATCAACGGTATGGTCGATTGCGCTTATGGGGCTCAATTGGTTTTATCGCGATGGGCTTATTTGCTGGCGAATTATTTCAACAGCGCGGCATTGAACTTTTCCCCTGGGTTGGTGCCATCGTATTATTTGCTTTAGCGTTAAATACCTGGTTTTTATATGAACCTAAATTAGAGCGTCACCAAATGCAAAAAGGTGAGCTTTT
>JBAXGQ010000025.1:0-23222 GCA_037139315.1 Burkholderiaceae bacterium | reverse complement strand
CTTGCGTAACTACTTGCTTAACCATTGCGCTCTTCAATATGAAAGTGAAAAAGGCCAGCAGCGTCTTTTTCTAAAGCTAAAATTTGCTGCTCAGGCAAATCAATAAACTCGGCGACAAAATCGGCGGCAATGGGTAATTCGCGTTTACCGCGATCAGCCAACACCATTAACTCCACTTGAGCTGGTCGTCCAAAATCAAATAATTCATTTAAAGCAGCGCGCACGGTGCGGCCAGTTGAGAGCACATCATCAATCAAAATAATATGCGCGCCATTTACTTCAAAGGGCAAATGGGTGGGCATCGTGCTGGCACTTCGCATCGCGCTTAAGCCTTTTTCAGCATAGTCATCGCGATGAAAGGCTACATTAATGACGCCAAACTGCGGTAGGGCTAAATCTTTTGCTAAGCGCTCGGCCAACCAAGCACCGCCAACCGCTAAGCCAGCCAAACAAAACTGTGGCTGCGCCGGAGTCGATTTAGCTGCGACTTGGCGCGCTTGTAGTTCGCTCAATAATTTGCGGTACAACGCTTCAGCTTTCATGCTTTATTCTGCTTTACAGGGTATGGGTTTTCTTGAAAATATTGCTCAAGAATTAAACAGGCTGCATGCGAGTCTAATTGATCTTTAGCCTGAGGGGCTAAATTTGGCTCATTTTCGAGCACTGCCGAGGTATAACGCTCGTCAACCCAAGCAACTGGCAGCGCAAACCGCCCCTGCAATTGTTGCCCAAAGCGTCGCGCCTTTGCTGTCATCGCATGCTCTGCGCCATCAGGATGTACGGGTAAGCCAACCGCTAAACGCGCTGGTTGCCACTCGACTAACAGCTTTTGAATTGCCTCAAAGCCTTGGCTAGTTTGCGTCTGGGTAATCACTGGTAAAGCTTGACTGGTTTGCGTCAGAGAGTTTCCAATTGCAACACCAATGCGGCGAATTCCATAGTCAAAGGCCATGACCGTAATGGCCTCAGGCATGCCCTGCCTCTCCCGATAAATGGGATAAATCAAATCCTAAGGATTTCATGGTGCGCTGATAACGCTCTCCGGATGGCGTATCAAAAATAATATCGACCATGCTCTCACGGGGTAGCGGCACATTAATCCAGCCATTCAGGGCGATTTCTTCTTCGAGCTGACCGGCACTCCAGCCCGCGTAACCTAAGGTCAACATGAACTTTTTAGGACCGCGTCCTTGTGCGACCGCTTCAAGAACATCTTTTGAAGTGGTCATCGTTAGTCCCCCAGGAATCGAGATCGAGGAGGAGTAGGCTAATTCAGCATCGGGCTCGTGCAACACAAAACCGCGCTCAACTTGAACTGGGCCCCCGAAGTAAACCGGTTGATCTAATAAAGGCGCAATTTCTAATTTAAGTTCAATTTTGTCAAACAGGCTAGCTAAATCGACTTCGGTAGGTCGGTTGATCACCAAGCCCATCGCGCCTCTTTCAGTATGCTCAAAGAGATAAATAACCGCGCCAGCAAAATTGTCATCGACCATGCCAGGCATTGCAATTAAGAACTGATTGGCAAGATGGTCTGCTGAATAGGAGTCCGTAGACGCTGGGTCTGAAGCTGAGAAAGCTTGATTAGACGTACTCATTGACTTTCATTTTAGCAAATCCTAAATCTTTCCGGTAAGCCAATATCCCACTAAACCAACAGTTTCATGTAAAAAATTAGCCCATTGTTGTGCCCCGAGGGTCAGATCAAAGCCGGTCCAATCGAGATAACTACGAGTTTGATAGTCCACCGGAAAAGGCAATACGGTAATGCCTTGCTGCTTAAAAATCTGTGTCGAGCGCAACATGTGACTGGCTGAAGTCAGCAAAATCCAGGGTTGCTTAGCGCCACCTGCTTCAATCAGTAAGGGCTTGAGCAGTACCGCGTTTTCATAAGTATTACGCGCACGCCCTTCAAAATATCCCCGGTGAGCACCTAAGCCCTGCTCTTGAATCAGTTGCTTAAAGGCCTCTGCTTCAGGCATGCCCTGCGGCGACAAGTCGCCTGAACTGCCTGTGAAGATGAAAGGCAAATCGGGATACAAGCGCATTAATTCAAAAGCTTTGGTTGCTCGCTCGGCAGCTGAACCTAAGGAAACCTGCTGGCGATCGCTAGTGGTATCGCCGTCAATTGCCCCGCCTAAAATAATTAAGCCACCCACCTTATCGGGCTGGAGGGTCTTTAAATCTATCGGTGGAATGGCATTTTCAAGGGCTCTTAAAGGTAATTCGGATAGGGGTAAATAGCCAATAATAAAAAATCCGATCAGTGTCATTTGCAGAAAGCGTTTGCAAAGTGCATATTTTCTTAAGAGCAAAAATAGCAAGGCAAATAAAACGCTCAGCAAAATCAAATTGAATGGTTCAATGCAAAATTGGGTAATTTTGCTAGCAATAAAAAATAAGGTATCCATCAGCCTTATCTTAGTGGATACAGAATGGCTAGTGCCGAATACACCCGATTAGCCAATTAGCTCTAAGATAGTGGCTATGAGCAATGGAACCTCCCGCAAAGGCCTCGTTTGGTTACGGCGTGACTTACGCCTCTATGACCATGCGGCGCTTAAGCATGCTTTAGCTGAGTGTCAAGCGGTCTTTATTTGCTTTATTTTTGACACCGATATTCTTGATCAGCTGCCAGGTCAACATAGTAATTCCGCCCTTAGCAAATCTACGCTACTAAAATTTGATCGACGCGTTGATTTTATTTGGCAAAGTTTAGCCGAAATCGATCTTGAATTGCGCAACCAAGGCAGCGGTTTAATTGTTCGGCACGGTAAAGCCGCTGAGGAAATTCCGCTGCTTGCTCAAGCCTTGGGAGTAAGTGCGGTGTACACCAATCATGACTATGAGCCATCTGCAATTGCACGCGACTTAGCCGTATCTCAAGCGCTTAAAAAAAATGAAATTGGTTTTTTTGACTTTAAAGATCAAGTGATTTTTGAGAATCAAGAAATTCTGACGAATTCGAATACCGTATTTTCCGTTTTTACGCCTTACAAAAATAACTGGTTACGTAGTTTGCGTGAAATTGATTTAGCGCCGCATGACTGTCTGCCAAAAGCCGGCCAATTTGCCCGCCTACCGAAGGCCTTCGATTTGGGCCTACCTTCTTTAGAGTCCTTAGGCTTTCAATCCACTGGTCTCGAACAATATTTACCAGCGGGTAGTAAGGGTGGGGAATTATTTTTAAATGATTTTTTAAAGCGTATTGACCAATACCAAATTGGCCGTGATTTTCCAGCGCTCAAAGGAGTGAGTTATCTTTCGACCCATCTACGCTTTGGTACGCTCTCGATCCGCGGTCTTGTGCGCGAAGCGCATCGACGGATGTTGGCAGGCAGCTTAGGAGCAACTACCTGGCTTAGTGAACTTATTTGGCGTGATTTTTATTTTATGATTCTGGCAAATCACCCCCGCCTCGCCAATGGGGCTGCTTTTAAACCTGATTATGACAAGATAGTTTGGGAGGCTGGCCCAAAAGCAAAGAAATTATTTACTGCTTGGTGTGAAGGCAAAACAGGTTACCCATTGGTAGATGCAGCAATGCACCAACTCAACCAAAGCGGTTATATGCATAATCGCTTACGCATGGTAGTAGCTAGTTTTCTCAGCAAAGATTTAGGGCTCGATTGGCGCTGGGGCGAGGCTTACTTTGCTGCTCACTTAACTGATTTTGAATTGGCCTCTAATAATGGGGGTTGGCAATGGGCGTCTTCCTCGGGCTGCGACTCACAACCCTATTTTAGAATTTTTAATCCGATTACCCAGTCAGAGCGTTTTGATGCACAAGGTAATTTTATTCGCCGCTACATACCCGCTTTAAGTAAACTCTCCAATAAATCGATTCATGCGCCTTGGCTGGCCGGACATATTGAACTAGAAGCTGCAGGAATTCTCCTCGGCCGTGATTACCCAGAACCCATCATCGATCACGATGTCGCCAGAAAAAATACCTTAATCCGTTATAGCGTAGTGAAAAAAGTGACGCCATAATACTTTCACCTGAATTCATTAGAATAGCCTTATGACCAAAATTTATGCCGTGGGCGACTTACAAGGATGTTCTGCTCAACTCGATGAGTTAGTTAGCCTCTTGCCTGAAGGCTCTAAGCTAATTTGCTTAGGTGATTTGGTTAATCGTGGCCCAGATTCACTAGGGACCTTACGCCGCCTCAAATCGTGGCAAGAGGCTGGCAAAGTGGAATGTATTTTAGGTAATCATGACCTGAATTTATTAGCCCGCGATGCGGGTTTGCGTGGACCAAAAGCGCTCGATACCCTCGATGACATTCTCAATGCCCCTGATCGTGCTGAGTTAATTGATTGGTTACGTTATCGTCCATTGGCCCTCAGTAATGGTAAAGCTTTATTTGTTCATGCCGGTGTTTTACCGCAATGGGATTTGCAGCAAACCCTTGAGTGTGCCAAGGAAGTAGAAAAAGCCCTGCGCAAAAAAAATAATCGTGATTTTTTGGCGCATATGTATGGCAATACCCCGAATCAATGGAAATCCTCTCTTAAGGGTGTAGATCGCTTACGGGTGATGACCAATGCCTTTACCCGCTTGCGCTTTTGCACGCCACAAGGAGAAATGGAATTCGACAGTAGTGAGGGAGTTGCCACTCCACCCTTAGGCTGTGTACCGTGGTTTAATGTGCCCACGCGCAAAACGCGTAATATTCAAATCTTTTTTGGTCACTGGTCGACGCTCGGCTTGCTCGTGCGTAAAAATACCGTTTGTCTCGACACAGGTTGTGTCTGGGGCGGCAAACTAACTGCCGCTGAAATTCACAGTAGAGGACCTAAGCTAGACCTACTCACCGTCGATGGCTACGATCACCCGATGAAAATGTAATCCCGTTTTAGCGCGCTTTATTTTAGCGTTTGCATTGCCTTATCGGTTGCCACTACGATTTCATCGATGATGGCATTGTCATGCGCAATCGAAGTAAAGCCGGCCTCATAGGCTGATGGCGCTAAATACACTCCTTCATTCAACATTGCATGAAAAAATTGTTTAAATTGTTCAATGTTGGATTGCGTGACGGCCGCATAGGAGGTAGGTAGCTCTTGGGCAAAATAAATTCCAAACATGCCGCCAACGCTATCGACCGAAAGTGGTACGCCGTGTTTTTTTGCCACGGTTTGAATGCCAGCCATCAGCTTCGCGGTTTGGGTGCCCAAGCAGTCAAAAAAACCTGCGCGCGAAATAATTTCTAAGGTCTTTAAGCCCGCTGCTACCGCCACTGGGTTACCGGATAAGGTGCCTGCTTGATAGACATTACCTAGCGGCGCCAGCTTTGCCATGATGTCTTTTTTGCCACCAAACGCAGCCATCGGCATGCCACCACCCATGACTTTGCCTAAGCAGGTGAGATCAGGAGTTATTCCCTGTAAGGATTGTGCTCCGCCTAGCGCCACGCGAAAACCCGTCATCACTTCGTCATAAATTAATACGCTGCCATACTGCTGAGTCAAATTACGCATTGCCGCTAAAAATTCTGCAGAAGGACGAATTAAATTCATATTGCCGGCAATGGGCTCAAGAATAACTGCTGCAATCTCAGCACCATTAAGTCGAAAGGCTTCTTCAAGTGCGGCACAATCGTTATAGGGCAAGACCAACGTATGTTTCACTAAGTCTTGTGGCACACCGCTTGAGGATGGGGCATTTTTTGTGGAATCGGCAAAGGTTAATAAACCTGAGCCCGCTTTAACTAAAAGACTGTCAGCGTGGCCATGATAGCAACCCTCGAATTTAACAATCAAATCACGTTGCGTATAGCCACGCGCTAAGCGCAATGCACTCATGGTGGCTTCGGTGCCACTGGAAACCATCCGCACCTGTTCGACACTGGGCACTAATTCACAAATACGCTCAGCTAAGTCAACTTCACCGGCAGTTGGGGCACCATAACTAAAACCAGTGGCAGCAGCCTTTTGTACTGCCTCGACCACTTCTGGATGCCCGTGGCCAACAATCATTGGTCCCCAAGACATGATGAGATCGATATATTTTTTACCGTCAGCGTCCCAAAAATAAGGCCCCAAGGCTTTTTGAATAAACCGCGGCGTACCGCCCACTTGCCGAAACGCCCTTACTGGTGAATTAACTCCGCCAGGGATCGTTTTTTGCGCGCGCTCAAATAGAATTTCGTTTTGGTTCATTAAATCGCCATCATCTCAAAATCATCTTTACGGGCACCGCATTCGGGGCAAGTCCAATTCATGGGAATATCCTGCCAAAGTGTGCCAGCTGCAATGCCATCATCAGGCATACCAGTTGCCTCGTCATAAACCCAACCACAAATAAGACACATATATGTTTTCAATGCAAATTACTCCAAGTACCTATTAATCATTACAAGATGCCAGAAAAAGCTGGGGGAAGCGCCATCAATTTACTTCGGATTCATTTTAAAACGAAATAAGCGGCACTCTAAGGGTCCATTGAATAGAGGTGTCCGGCGGGATTCTTTAATTCGTAGTTGCCCAGGAAGAGCCATGTCGGTTGTTAATATAAAGACCTCCCAGCCACCAAAGTCATCTTTTAAATGCTGACCAAATTGCTGCAAGAACAAGGCAAATTGCGGGTCTAATTCGGCTTCGGCTTGCAGGGCTTTAAGCGATTCCCGGCTAGAGCGCTTAGCTCCTTGGCGGCCGGTTTCCGTATTCTCTTCATAGTAGTCGTGACCATCACCACGATAATCCCCGCTCTCGCTACTCTCGCGTCTGCCCCCCTGAATTGCTAGACGTTCGCCATACGGAGGATTTAACAGCATCATCGGCTCACCTATCGACTCGCTAGCTATCGCTGGTGGCTTACTGACTAAAGCATCAACCTGACGTACCAGAGGCATTCCTGGTAATTGAGCACGCTGCCAATTGCCTTTACACATATTGACGAGCTGCTCATTAATATCGCTGCCACTAATGAATAAACTTTGCACCGTAGGAAAACGCTGTTGGCCCTCTGCCATCTGGGCTAAAGCGGCATGACAAATATTTTCCCAGTGCTTTAATTCGTTTTGCGCCATAAAGGGTTTTAAGCGCTGAAATCCAAAACCATCCTCGGCATTGACTAGCGGACGATAGGCTAAGCGGCTTGGTTTTGGCGTCGCCTTGCCTTGGCGCTGATATAAACCCGCCCGCATTGCGCCGGCCGGCACTTGCAAAGCAATTTGTGCGGCTTCAATTAAAAAAGTGCCGCTGCCACACATTGGATCAAATAACGTTTGCCCTGCTTGCCAACCCGTAAGCGACAAAATCCCTGCTGCTAAATTCTCTTTTAAAGGTGCATCGCCTTTTTCATCGCGCCAGCCTCTTTTAAATAACGCTTCTCCGGAAGTATCAAGATAGACGGTTAATTGCGTTGCACTTAAATGCGCCTGAACTCGTACATTGGGAAATGCGGTGTCAATATTCGGCCGCTCACCACTCACTTCACGCAGCCGATCGACAATCGCATCTTTAATGCGTAGGGTAGCGAAATTTAAACTTTTTAAGGGAGAACGGTGCGCAGTCACATCGACCCGTAAAGTTTGCTGCGCAGTAAACCAGTCTTCCCAAGCTAAGCCCCGCGTTAGGCGATATAAATCATCCTCTTGACGGTAACTCGCTTCAGCCAGTTGTAACAACACTCGGCTGGCAATTCGCGAATGCAGGTTTAAAACCATCGCGCCCGCTAATGGGGCGGCTAAGCCTACTCCGCCGGTTGGGCTCGTGGGCGCTGGATCAATTAGCCATTGCCCTAAGGCCTTAGCTGCTGGTAGGTTGGCAATGGTATTTAATTCTTGCGTGAGGGCGCCCTCAAGGCCACCTGGGCAAACTACAAAAAATCGCATGGCTATCTCATTAAAAAGGTTTGACGACAACTAAGGCAACCACAATGATCAACAAAATAACAGGAGCCTCATTAAACCAGCGATACCATCGATGTGAATGGGTGTTAGTGCGCAAGCGAAACTGTTTTAATAATTTTCCACAGGCATGGTGATAGCCCAGAATAATTAAAACGAAGAAAAATTTAAGATGCATCCAGGTCATGCCCGCGCCAATGCCAAAATAAAACCAAAGCAATAAGCCCAAAATAATGGCCGGAACCATCAAAATAGTAATAAACCGATAGAGGCGCCCCGCCATTCCCAGTAAACGCTCGTAGGACGTAGGATCGGCTTCGCTGGCTAAATTAACAAAGATACGGGGCAAATAAAATAAGCCCGCAAACCATGAAGTAATTAAAACAATATGGAATGTTTTAGTCCAAAGATAAGCGTTCCCCATATTTGCTTAACTGCGAATTTCGCCATGACCCATCACCACATACTTCAGTGATGTGAGCCCATCCAGCCCAACTGGACCGCGAGCATGGAGTTTGTCATTAGAAATACCAATTTCTGCACCGAGGCCATACTCAAAGCCATCGGCAAAGCGAGTACTGGTATTCACCATCACACTTGCGCTATCGACTTCGCGCAAGAATCGTTGCGCATGCGCCTCATTTTGCGTGAGTATGGCGTCAGTATGTTTGCTACCATAGTGCTCAATATGCTCGATCGCTTCATCTAAATTAGCCACCGTTTTAATCGATAAAATCGGCGCTAAATATTCAGTGTGCCAATCTTCCTCTTGCGCATCGACTAGATTTTTAAAATTAGCTCTCTCGAGCGTTTGACGCGTTTCCTCATCCACCCGCAGCTCAACCCCTTTGGCTTGATAAATACCACATAAGGTCGGCAGGACTTTAGTAGCGATAGCCGCATTAACCAATAAGGACTCCATTGCATTGCACGGAGCATAGCGTTGGGTCTTCGCGTTATCACAAACGCGAATGGCCAAATCGAGATCGGCATCAGCATCAATATAAATATGGCAAATACCGTCAAGATGCTTAATCATCGGCACTCGTGCCTCAGCCATTAAGCGGGCAATTAAGCGCTTACCACCTCGCGGCACAATCACATCGATATATTCATTCATGGTGATCATTTCACCGACTGCACTGCGATCAGTAGTGCTTACCACCTGCACCGCATCATGCGGTAATTGCGCAGCACTTAAACCCCTTTGGATTAAGCTGGCTAACAATGTATTCGATTCAATGGCTTCAGAACCCCCGCGTAAAATTACAGCATTACCGGTCTTTAAACATAATGCTGCTGCATCAATCGTGACATTTGGTCTTGATTCATAAATAATCCCAATCACGCCTAAGGGCACGCGCATTTGCCCGACTTCAATTCCTGAAGCCTGTTTTTTGAACGGAGTAAGGCTGCCAATGGGATCGTCAAGCGAAATAATTTTCTCGAGCCCCAACGCCATCGTTTCAATCGATTTCTCGCTCATGGTGAGGCGATCAATAAACGCCGCATCCTGACCATTTTTTTGCGCTCTGGCAATATCCAGTCGATTAGCCGCAAAAATCGCCGGAACTTCTTCTCGAATAGCTTTGGCTATTTCGGCAAGAGCCTGATTTTTTTGCGCCGTACTGGCTCGTGCCATGATGCGGGCAGCAGCGCGGGCGCGCTGGCCAATGCCTTGCATTAGGGCTCGAATGGTTTCTTGGGGTATTGCGCTGGCTTGCACTATGTCCTCTAATTGGCGGCGATTGAACTTCAATACCCTAATTATTCACTATCCGACTGAGGCAACGGAAATTTCTGCCTTAGCGCAGTAAATTACCAACTAGGCGCAAGCCATCCCAGGGGTCGGCTGGTAATTCGGCGGCCGATAGGCCTTTTGCTTGACGATCGAGGCCAGCTGCAACCTGAATAGCACGCCTAAGCGCATGAGTGCCAATGCGTCGTAATGCCGTGGGATAGAGTTTTTCGCGGGCACCCCAAATGCGGTAGGTTTTCAGTAACTGCTGTACCGACTCACCTTTATCGGTGGCCGCCTTAAACTTCGCTAACAAACGCAATTCTTCGGTCACACTCCATAAAATCAATGGTAACGGCTCGCCCTCGCCCTTAAGCCCATCGAGCATGCGGTTCAGCCGGGCCAAATCGCCTGCTAACAGTGCTGCAGTTAATTCAAAAATATCGTAACGGGCCACCTTCAAAATTGCGCCCCGAATCTCTGCCTCACTTAACTGACCTTCCGGATAAAGCAGACCCAATTTCTGAATTTCTTGATGCGCAGCGATTAAATTACCTTCTACCTGATCCACCATAAACTCTAAAGCGCGTTGCCCAGCTGGACCAGCCTCGACCGCTTGGCCTTGTTTTTTTAAACGCGCTGCTATCCAATGCGGCAAATAGGAACGCTCAAGCGAATCGACTTGCACTACTATCCCTGCAGCATCGAGGGCACTAAACCAAGAAGCACTTTTGGTTTTTGCATCAAGCCGCGGCAATACAATACACACCACTGTTTCAGGCATTTCAGCACGCGTTTGTTGCGCCACGATTTGGCTAGTAAATTGTTTTAAAGCTTCAGCACCATCGCGTCCCGGTTTGCCGCTAGGAATGCGTAACTCTAACCAGCGCTTATCACCAAATAAAGACATCGTCTGTCCTGCGCTGAGTAATTGTCCCCAATCAAAATAGCGTTCGTGCATCAATATCTCGCGCTCGGTATAGCCGATTTTTTTTACTGCAGCGCGTAATTGATCCATCGCCTCCATCAATAGCAAAGGCTCATCTCCTGAAAGGACATACAAACCCTGTACCTGAGTTTTACCACTCCCGGCTGCAGTTGCTGCCAAGCTGCTGATATGTGCTTGCAAGGCATCTATTTTGATCATTACCTGCAGCTACTATTGGGGCTTGGTGGGTGAGGCTGCAGCTGCTGGCACGACTGGCGTAACCGCTGGAGGTTGTAACATCCGCGCTGAAGCAGCAACTCGCCGAAGCATTTGCAAGGCTAGATCACGACGCATTAACTGTAAAAATTGTTGTTGCTGGAAATCGGCCGACAAAACGGTTGAGACCGTAAAGTCCATATCGCGAGTCACATAAATTTCTGCTTCAGGAACAATTTCAACCCCAGTCGTATCGAAGGCCCTAAAAATTACTCGCGTGGTTAAGCGATACGCAGTAATTTGCCCTGTGGCGTTATAGGTCAAAATATCCCGCGAGTTCAGCTCGCTCACAACTTCTAAAATTAAATCGGCTTCGCGGGCATTATTAACAATTCGGGCATTACTACCGGTAGTAATAGCCGTCTCTAAATCAGCTCGCAAACCAATCGATACTGGTCCGCTGATGTATATCGCTTTAAAGGGTAAATTCACTGCGCCACGAATCTGAAAACCACAAGCGCTTAAGCCCATTAGGGTCGAACTAATGCAGATAGACAGCCCAATGAGGTAATACAGGGCTTGACGACGTATCGGCAGAGTCATGATCGATCCTAATCTTAAGGTTCAGCGCTAAACAACAATATTAACCAATCGGCCTGGCACCACAATCACTTTTTTTGCCAAGCTGCCATTGAGAGCGCGTATTGCTGCATCGCTTGCTAAAGCGGCAGTTTCAATTTCCGCCTTAGACGCTTCCACTCCCACACGAATTTCACCACGGTGCTTACCATTAATTTGCAAGACTAAGATGGCCTCTGTTTGTATTAAGGCGGCCTCATCGACTTCAGGCCAAGCAGCATCCAGGATTTCACCATGCACTTTGGCATACCCTAACTGTTGCCACAATACATGCGTGAGATGGGGCACGATAGGATAAAGAATTTTTAACAATAGGCCTAAGCATTCGGTTAATACGCTTGGACTGATCTGGCTGCTCTCGGTATTGATTTTGATTGGCTCAAGCAAATTCAGTATCTTCATTCCTGCCGATACAACGGTATTGTATTGTCGCCGTTGATAATCAAAATTGGCTTGCTTCAAGATAGTATGTATTTCGCGCCGCAACTGCATTTCGGCTGCAGTATATGTTTGCCCTGTAAGATTAATATGGTCCGCCTGATTGACCGCAGCAATACCACTCGCCTGACTATTCGCGTAAAGCCATAAACGCCGCAAGTATCGTGCGGCTCCTTCAACGCCTGCGCCAGACCATTCGAGTTGTTGCTCGGGAGGTGCAGCAAACATCGTAAATAAACGTGCGGTATCTGCGCCATATTGATCAATGAGGGCCTGTGGATCAACACCATTATTTTTACTCTTGGCCATTTTTTCAATACCACCAATTACCACTGGGGTACTTAGTTCTGTGGAATTGGATTGAGCTGAATTTTTCAAGCGTGCACCAGTCGGGCGTCCCTTTTCATCAAGCGTTAATTCAATCTCCGCTGGATTACGCCAGCTCTTTTTACCAGTGGCATCTTCGGTGTAATAAGTTTCATTTAACACCATGCCTTGCGTCAATAAATTTTGAAAGGGTTCAGCAAATTCAACTAAACCTAAATCGCGCATGACCTTCGTCCAAAATCGCGCATAGAGCAAATGTAAAATTGCATGCTCAATGCCGCCAATGTATTGATCCATCGGCATCCAATAAGCCGTACGCGCATCAACCATCGTGCTTGCCTGTGGGCTCGCATAACGCATGAAATACCAAGATGAATCAACAAAGGTATCCATGGTGTCAGTTTCGCGACGGGCCGGTTTGCCGCACCGAGGACAAGGCACCGCTAAAAATGCAGGGTGTTTATTTAATGGATTACCACTGCCATCAGGCACGCAATCTTCTGGCAAAACTACAGGTAAATCGGCTTCTGGCACAGGCACTGCGCCACAACCTGGATGTTGCTCATCACCACAATGAATAATCGGAATGGGGGTACCCCAATACCGCTGGCGCGAAATGCCCCAATCACGTAAACGATAGGTGGTCTTCATTTCGCCCAAGCCTTTAGCCGCTAAATCGGCTGCTACTGCTTTAATCGCTTGCGCAAAAGACATGCCATCATATTTACCGCTATTTAAACAAACAATATCGTCCTTTTGTGCATACCAATCTTGCCAATGGCTCAGATTAAATAGGGCTGATGGCGTTTTTAAGGCAATGACTTGTTTGATCGGTATTTGGTACTTTAAGGCAAAGGCAAAATCGCGTTCATCGTGCGCGGGCACTCCCATAACTGCGCCATCGCCATACGTCATCAACACATAATTACCAACCCATACCGGCACTTGCTCGCGCGTCAGTGGGTGGGTGACATACAAGCCAGTAAACATGCCCTCTTTTTCTTGGGTTGCTAAATCAGCTTCAATGACGCTACCCTTTTTGCATTTTTCAATAAAAGCGGCTAAAGCAGGATTAGTTTTGGCTGCCACTGTAGCCAATGGATGCTCGGCAGCAACTGCGCAAAAGGTCACACCCATGATCGTATCGGCGCGAGTTGTATAGACATACAACTTGCCGTCCAAAATTGGCTTACGCTCTGCATCATTTACATCTTCAGCAATATCGTGCAAGAAAGCAAAGCGCACACCGTGGCTTTTGCCAATCCAATTTTGTTGCATGATTTTGACGCGCTCAGGCCACCCTAAATCATCTAAACCACTCAGTAGTTGATCTGCATAGGCAGTAATGTTGAGGTAGTAGCCAGGAATTTCCCGCTTTTCAACCAATGCGCCAGAACGCCAGCCGCGGCCATCAATCACTTGCTCATTCGCTAAAACGGTTTGATCGACTGGATCCCAATTCACAATTTGGGTCTTACGATAAGCAATCCCTTTTTCGAGCATCTTTAAGAACAGCCATTGGTTCCAGCGATAGTAGTCGGGCTGGCATGTTGCCAACTCACGCGACCAATCGATTGCTAAACCCATCGCGACCATTTGCTTTTTCATATAAGCAATGTTTTCCATGGTCCACTTTGCAGGTGGCACATTATTTTGCATCGCGGCGTTTTCTGCGGGCATGCCAAATGCATCCCAGCCCATTGGCATCAATACGTTGTAGCCCTGCATACGTAATTGACGCGCCATCACATCATTAATGGTGTAGTTACGGACGTGTCCCATATGTAATTTGCCTGATGGATAAGGCAACATAGAGCAGGCATAAAACTTGGGCTTAGGTTGACCAGCTCGATTTAAGGCGTGCTCAACGACCAGGTAGGCCTTGCTCGCGTCCCAATCGGCTTGCGCTGCAGCCTCAATGGCGCGGTAATCGTAATCCGGAGTCATCGTGTGCGGCTTATATTCCTAATACATCTTGCATATCAAATAAACCAACCGATTGGGTTTGCAAAAACTGAGCAGCACTTAAAGCACCTTGCGCATACGATTGTCGACTAGTGGAGTGATGGCGAATTTCGATCTGCTCGCCTTCGCCAATAAAATAGACGCTATGGTCACCAACAATATCGCCACCACGAATCGCCGAAAACCCAATACTGCCAGGCTTGCGCGCTCCTGTATGACCTTCGCGTGCATAAACAGCGATATCAGATAGTTTTTTTCCTAAGCCGCTAGCAATCACCTCACCCATTTTCAGCGCTGTTCCTGAGGGTGCGTCGACCTTATGGCGATGATGGGCTTCTGCAATTTCAATGTCATAGCCCTTATTCAACAAGCGCGTGGCTTCAGCAAGAAGTTTGAGAGTTACATTAACGCCAATGCTCATGTTGGGTGCCATCACAATGGCAATTTTTTTTGCTGCTGCAGCTAGGGTATTGAGTTGCTCAGCAGTAAAGCCCGTAGTGCCAATCACCATGTTTACTTGTGCCTGAAGCGCAAACACGAGATGATGTAAGGTGCCCTCCGGCCTCGTAAAGTCGATTAAACAATCGGCCTGACTGAGGCCTTGCGCGATATCGGCAGTAATAATAATGCCGGTTTTTTTTCCTAAAAATGCACCCGCATCTTCACCCACTTGCGGAGCAGTGGCTTGGTCTAAAGCACCTGCCAGTTGAAGATTGGGGTTACAAAGAATAGCCTCAATCAGCATGCGGCCCATGCGACCTGTTGCACCAGCAACGGCAATTTTGATAGTGGACTGTGTCATAGGCTTATTTTGCTTGAATATTGCTTGGGGGAGCAGTTGGATCGGGCATATCACCAGAGCGGATATTGGTGACGACGGGCGCATCAGGAAGTGATGTAATGGGCACAACACCAGTAGACTGGGATGCCTTAGCCGCTTCAGCTGCCTTGGCGGCAGTTTCTATGGCGACCGCTTGCGCTAGCTCTTGCTCTAAGGGGCCAGCCGACTGTGGCGTCCTAAAGGGTGTCATGGTGCCCTCATTACCGGTAATAGGTCCGCCTTGAGGGATACTTTGCACAAATAGCTCAGGCTCCGCTACGGGCGCTGGGCCTTTATTTTTACCGGTTAAGTATTGCCAAAAAGTGCGCTTGCGTTTGGCATAGTTGTCGATTTCGGCAACCAACTCGGTTTCGGTTGGCAAAGCGTTGCCTTCAAATTTAATGACTTTATTATCGGCAAAGATAATCGTGATAACACGTTCCTGGCTAATTTTTTGACCTTCGCGCTTAAATTCAAATACGTAATCCCAGCGATTAGCATGAAAATAATCGGCCAATAAAGACGTGCCCATAATTTGCTGCACTTGTTCGCGAGTTAAACCCAGTTGTAGTTTGGCGTACTGTTCGCTAGAAATAAAATTGCCTTGCACCACATCGGGTACGTAAGGTCTAAAAATACGATTAACCCAATCACGCTGGACATTTTCGACGCTTGGAATACATCCTGTCAGCACGAAAACACTAGCCAAACCACCCACTAGGAGGGGGCTCAGGAAAACCCTTAAAGCGCGAAGAAAACAGAAAAAACGCATTTGCATGGCAAGCCGTATCATTAAGTGTTTGATTTTAGCGCTTGCTTGATATGAACCACTCGACTACCCCTTCTAACCTCCGTGAAATTGGCCTGAAAGCTACTGGGCCAAGGATGAAGATTTTGAACTTTTTCCACCAAAATCCAGCCTCCCACTTCAGTGCCGAAGAGGTATTTATGGCCCTGACCCAAGAAGACCAAGAAATTGGCTTAGCTACCGTCTATCGGGTCTTAACCCAATTTGAACAAGCTGGCCTCTTATTACGTAGCCATTTTGAATCGAGCAAAGGTGATAGCCGCGCCATTTATGAATTAAATGAGGGTAACCATCACGACCATTTAGTTTGTCTGGACTGTGGTCATGTCGAAGAATTTGTTGATGAAGCAATTGAGCGTCGCCAAAAAGATATTGCTAAAAATCTCGGCTTTAAATTGCAAGAGCACACCTTAGCAATGTATGGTCATTGCCAAAAAAAGAACTGTCGCAATAAATTAAAGTAGTTGCTACTGTCCTGTGCTACAAAATTAAATTACTTGTGATGCTAGTGAACAGCCATCAGTGCTTCTGCGGCATTCAGCATTTGCGTTGAATAACCCCACTCGTTGTCATACCAAGCCAAGACTTTCACTAATTTACCGTCCGCCGATACACGAGTCTGAGTAGCGTCGAAAATGCTAGGGCGCGGATCATGATTAAAGTCGATAGAGACTAAAGGGAGCGTATTAAAACCTAAAATGCCTTTTAATTCGTTTTCACTCGCAGCTTGCAAAATCGCATTGACTTCAGCCACCGTGGTTGCACGCTTGGGCACAAAAGTGAGATCGACTACTGAGACGTTAATAGTGGGTACCCGCATGGCAAAGCCATCAAAGCGTCCTAGCAATTCGGGCAAGACTAAGCCAATGGCTTTTGCAGCACCGGTTTTTGTGGGAATCATGCTACTCACTGCAGAGCGAGCACGGCGCATATCCTTGTGATACACGTCAGTTAACACTTGATCGTTAGTAAAAGCATGAATCGTCGTCATCAAGCCAGATTCAATGCCGATTTTTTCAAGCAAAGGCTTGACCAAAGGCGCCAAACAATTGGTTGTACAACTCGCATTTGAGACCACGATATCACTGGGCTTTAAGACCGCTTGATTGACCCCATAGACAATCGTCGCGTCCACATCTTTTTCGCCAGGCGCTGAGATTAAAACCTTCTTAGCACCTTGCTGGATATGCACTAGCGCTTTTTCTTTGGAAGTAAATTTACCGGAGCATTCGAGAACTAAATCGACGCCTAATTCACCCCAAGGAGTTTCGAGTGGATTGCGAGTAGAAAACATCTTGATACGATCGCCATTGACAATCATGTCATTACCATCAATCGCAACCTGCAAAGGGAAACGCCCATGGGCCGAATCGTATTGAGTTAAATGGGCATTGACATCGAGACTACCCATGGCATTAATCGCCACAATTTGGATATCGCGTTTGGGTTGCTCTTCGTACAATGCGCGCAAGACCATTCTGCCAATGCGCCCATAGCCATTAATTGCAATTCGAATTGTCATGCTAGTTCCTCATTCTCTTTACTAATCGTGCTTGGCAATACATTGCTGCACGGTTTTACTGATTTGCTCCACCGTTAAGCCAAAATAGGCATATAACTCGGGCGCTGGTGCCGATTCACCGAAGGTATCAACGCCGTGAACAGCGGCACAACCATACTTCCACCAAAAATCCGTTACCCCAGCTTCAATAGCAATGCGGGGTACTTGCGGTGGTAATACTTGCGCTTTGTAAGTCGCACTCTGCTGATCAAAGAGATTGGTACAAGGCATCGATACCACCCGAATTGATCGGCCTTGCTGCGTCAGGTTAGCAGCGGTTTGCAAGGCTAGACTGACTTCTGAACCAGTGGCCATAATGACGGCATCGAGTTTGCCCTTGCCTTCCTGTAATACATAAGCACCACGTTGAATCTGGGCAATTTGCTGAGCATTGCGCGGTACAAAGGGACAATTTTGCCGGCTGAAAATTAATGCGCTCGGACCATTTTGACGCTCAAGGGCTGTGCCCCAAGCTACTGCACTTTCGGTCGTATCACACGGGCGCCAGACCATTAAATTGGGGATTAAACGTAAGCTGGCGACTTGCTCGATTGCTTGATGGGTTGGTCCGTCTTCACCCAAGCCAATCGAGTCGTGTGTAAATACAAATAACACCCGAATTTTCATTAACGCTGCCATCCGAATAGCATTGCGACTGTAATCGGAAAAAGTTAAAAATGTGCCGCCAAAAGGAATATAGCCACCATGCAATGCCATCCCATTCATGATGGCGCTCATACCAAATTCACGGACCCCATAATTAATATGGTTGCCCCACTGATTTGCACGCACGGGTTTACAAGCATTCCAATTGGTTAAATTAGAACCTGTTAAATCGGCTGAACCGCCCATTAGCTCAGGAACAGCAGGGGCTAAGGCGGTGATGGCATTTTGACTTGCTTTGCGCGTAGCAATTGTCTCTGCTTTGCTTTGACATAGCGCGATGTAATCACTTAAAGTTTTAGTGAAGTTATTAGCCAGCTTGCCTTGCATACGGCGTTGTAATTCAGCTGCTAACTCCGGGTAGGCTTGGCGATACGCGGCAAATTGTTTTTCCCAGCTTGCTTGCGCAGCTTTACCGCGTGCTTGAAAATTCCATGCGGCTAATAAATCTTGCGGAATTTCAAAGGGATCATGTGGCCATTCAAGCGCCAGGCGCGTAGCCGCGATTTCCTCTGCGCCTAAAGGCGAACCATGCACTTTATCGCTACCCGCCATATTCGGCGAACCATAACCGATGGCAGTTTTACAGCAAATTAGGGTTGGCTTATCACTCTGTTTGGCTTGCTCTAAAGCGCGCGCGACTGCGGCGGCATTATGGCCATCGACATCACACAATACATTCCAACCGTAAGCTGCAAACCGTTGTGGGGTGTCTTCACTAAACCAAGGGCCGACTTTGCCATCGATGGAAATGCCATTGTCATCCCACAGAGCAATTAACTTACTCAGCTTTAAGGTGCCAGCTAAGGCACATGATTCATGGCTGATGCCTTCCATTAAACAGCCATCACCCAAAAATGCATAGGTGTAATGATCAATGATGTCAAACCCAGGGCGATTAAATTCTTCGGCCAATAATTTTTCAGCTAAGGCCATACCAACTGCATTTGAAATGCCCTGACCTAATGGCCCTGTAGTTGTCTCAACCCCTGCAGTAATACCAAACTCTGGATGACCTGGGGTTTTACTGTGCAACTGACGAAAGTTTTTCAATTCACTAATGGGTAAATCATAGCCAGAAAGATGCAACAAGGAATACAGCAACATCGAGCCATGACCATTTGAGAGTACAAAACGGTCGCGATTTAGCCACTGTGGATCACTGGGATTATGTTTTAAATGTTGATCCCATAAAGCCACCGCAATATCGGCCATCCCCATCGGCATGCCTGGGTGACCTGAGTTGGCTTTTTGTACTGCATCCATCGCTAAATGCCGAATCGCATTGGCCATGCGGATTTGTAAAATTGGATTGGGGGGATTTGGCATCGTTAGTCTGAATTTCGCTATATATTAGGTAATGCCTCAATTTTATCTTCCCCCGCCTTGGCTTCCCGAAAAACCGCTTGGTTTGCCCGCTGAATTAGTCCACCACTTGCGGGTCCGGCGCATTCAAACAGGTGAAACTATCCCCATTTTTGATGGTGCAGGCATGGTGGCCAAAGCTACTATTCTTGAATTAGGAAATAAATCAGGCTTGGCTTCCCTTAGCGCTATTCATCTAGATCGACAGCGTGAATCCCCTTATGCAATTACATTGGCACAGGCCTTAGCCGGAGGCGACAAAATGGATTGGATTGTCGAAAAAGCGGTTGAAACTGGGGTTCAATCGATCGTACCTTTGCAATGTGAGCGCTCGCTATTAAAACTACTGCGCGCAAGCGATGCTGAACGGGCGGAAAAACGTCGTCTGCATTGGGCAGGTATTGTGCAAGCAGCGTGTGAGCAATGTGACCGTACCGTCTTGCCTACCCTAGAACCCATCCAGAGTTTTGAGACCTTCTTAACAACCCAGCCGGCACCCACCTTAAAACTATTACTCAGCCCTGATGCCAAAGTTCACTTAGCCGATGTTTTAGCTGCTACACCACCGCAAAATTGTATTTTGATGATTGGACCTGAGGGCGGTCTTTCACCGGCCGAAGAAACGCTAGCCTTAGCTGCAGGCTACCAATTACTATCTTTAGGAGAGCGAATTTTGCGCACGGAAACTGCTGGAATTGTGGCGATTACCACCGTACATGCAATCTGGCGCTAATGAACTCCGCAGCTTAGGCGAAAGAATAAAATACGCGATAAGGAACGCGACGCTCGGACCAAAAATCAACTGCATCCCGGAAAACATCGAGTAAGGTTTCGCGCGCCTCTTTATCAAATTTCTGAGTACAAGGCAGACCCTCGAGCACCACCACAAAACCCGGTTGTGGCCCAGCTTTATCGACTAAGGTAGTTAAAGCATCTAACAAGGGATCAAAATTCTTCGCTTGTTGTTTGGTAAACATATAGGCATTAGCAATAGACTCGAGGACTTCGCCTTTGGTCATCGCCTGCGCGCAATTGGTATACACAAAGTGTTGCCCAAGCTCACTGGCGGCCTCCATGAGGTCGTTAGTCCGAAAAGCCCGGATCGATTGCACAATATTGGGACGCACACTACGAAGCATGGCAGGTGGTCCTGCATCCCGAATGGCTAAAGCTGCACGCCAAGAAGCTGTCACTTTTTTCCCCAAAACTTGATTTGCTGCAAAGGTTTGTAAATGAGATAAACCACCCTGCGCATAAATGCTGGCAGCCGAAGATTCAATTTCAGTTCGGTCGCTGTTGTCCCATTCTTCCGCACGGCTATGGTCTTCTAGGCTTACTGAAGAGTTATTTTCAGGAAGAGTATTCATCATGGATAGAAGATTAACCCGAACCGGCAATCAAATCAAGCCTCAATATGGTGATTTTTAGCTAAGTATATGATTTTATTAGATAAAATTATATGGATTTATTCGCTAACCTGCGCCTAAGAGGGGTATTTTTAGACCCTTAAATGAGCCCTCGAGCATGGCTGGCAGCCTCAACGACTGCCAGGGTTGTCACATTCACAATGCGCCTCACGGTGGCTGCGGGAGTCAAAATATGCACTGGCTTGGCCACCCCCAGCAAGAGGGGTCCAATTGCAATGCCATTACCAGCAGCGGTTTTGAGTAAATTATAAGAAATATTGGCGGCATCAATATTAGGTAAGACCAGTAAATTGGCTTCACCACGCAACGATGAAGAGGTCACAGCAGCGGCGCGAATTTCCGGATCGAGCGCGCAATCGCCGTGCATTTCCCCGTCTACTTCTAAGGTCGGTGCTAACTGCTTTAACAAAGCTAATACGGTGCGCATTTTGAGCGCTGAAGGTGAATCGCTCGAACCAAAATTGGAGTGCGAGAGTAAAGCCACTTTAGGCACAATACCTAACTTGCGTAACTCACCTGCTGCCATCAGGGTAATTTCCGCTAATTGCTCGGCACTTGGATCGGCATTGATATGGGTATCTACTAAGAAAATTTGCCGCCCCGGTAAAACTAAGCCACTCATCGCGCCATAAACATTCGCCCCAGGTTCGCGCCCAATGACGGCATCGATATATTGCAAATGCGTATTGACATCGCTAATCGTGCCGCAAATCATGCCGTCGGCAAACCCTTTGGTAATTAAGGTTGCGCCAATTAAGGTATTACGTCGCCGCATTTCTAATTTAGCAAATGATTCAGTCACACCTTGGCGCTCAGTCAGTCTAAGATAATTCTGCCAAAAATCACGGTAACGTGGATCGCTTTCAGGATTAACGACCTCAATATCAGTATTAAGTTGCATCCGCAAACCAAATTTTTCGATGCGGTGCTCAATGACACTGGGGCGACCAATTAAGATGGGGGTAACTAAGCCCTCATCCAACATAATTTGTACTGCGCGCAAAACCCGTTCGTCCTCGCCCTCACTAAATACAATGCGTTTTTGATCAGCTGGAATGCGCTTTGCAATACTAAACAAGGGCTTCATCATAGTGCCCGAGTGATACACAAATTGTTGCAACTGATCACGATAGGCGCTGAAATCCTTAATCGGCCGCAGGGCAACACCATCATCCATCGCAGCTTTAGCTACAGCCGGAGCAATTACCGTTATTAAGCGGGGATCAAAGGGCTTGGGAATCAAATACTCGGGACCAAAGGACAGGTTTTCGGTGCTATATACCGCTGCGACTATATCGCTTTGCTCAGCTTGTGCCAGCTCTGCAACTGCTTTCACTGCGGCGATTTCCATGCCACGCGTAATGGTCGTTGCCCCTACATCGAGTGCCCCGCGAAAAATAAATGGAAAACACAGTACGTTGTTCACTTGATTCGGATAATCGGTGCGCCCCGTTGCCATCACAGCATCTGGTCTTACTGCCTTCACTTCTTCAGGGAGGATTTCGGGGGTGGGATTCGCTAAGGCGTAAACCAGAGGCCGCTCAGCCATTTTTTTTACCATTTCTGGCTTGACGACTCCGCCAGCAGATAAGCCCAAGAAAATATCGGCACCTTCCATCACTTCGGACAAGGTGCGTAACTGTGTTACTTGTGCAAAAGGATCTTTTTGTGGATCCATTAATTCTTTGCGGCCTTCATACACCACACCAGCAATATCAGTGACCCAAATATGTTTACGAGGCAATCCTAAATCAACTAGCAAATCTAAACACGCTAAAGCAGCTGCGCCAGCGCCAGAAGTCACTAGCTTTACTTGTTTGAGATCTTTGCCAACTACCTTCAGGCCATTCAGAATCGCTGCTGCCACGACAATTGCCGTGCCATGTTGATCATCATGAAAAACCGGAATTTTCATGCGTGCGCGTAATTTTCGCTCTACCACGAAGCAATCGGGGGCCTTAATATCTTCTAAATTAATACCACCAAAAGTAGGTTCTAAAGCAGCGATAATCTCGACTAATTTATCGGGATCATTCTCATTCACCTCAATATCAAAGACATCAATGCCGGCGAATTTTTTGAATAGAACCGACTTTCCTTCCATCACGGGCTTACTCGCGAGCGGGCCAATATTACCTAAGCCTAAAACTGCTGTGCCATTGGTGATTACGCCTACCAAATTGCCGCGCGCGGTGTAGCGAAATGCGTTTGCAGGATCGCGGGCAATTTCTTCACATGCAGCGGCGACGCCGGGCGTGTATGCCAAGGCTAAATCGCGTTGATTAGTTAATTGCTTAGTGGGGGCTATGGCAATTTTGCCAGGTGTTGGAAACTCGTGATACTGCAAAGCCGCCTCACGCAGGGCTTTAATTTGCTGTTCTTTTGCGGTTTCTGCTGCACTCATGCGCTCTCTCGTCCCAATCACGCCCAATTTCAAGGTTTCTGGGCTAAAAACCCCTATTCTAGTC